>NZ_JACNDD010000281.1:0-2761 GCF_017351395.1 Pseudomonas sp. FW305-28 | reverse complement strand
CGTTGTGCTGGTTATTCCCATTCGAAGTAAAAAGTTCCGCTGTCATAAAATCTTTATGTGATAGCAACTCGCCTGACACAACCGGTCGCCAACATCCCCTCCCAACACCAGCGGGCCCAGTTCCGCGTGTTTTCTAACGCATAGACTACCAACAGGGGAATTCTTCGATGATCCGTAAGCACTTCGCAGGTGTTGCCGCCAGCGCACTGGCAATGGCAGTAACCGCCCAGGCTTTCGCCGGCACCGTCACCACCGATGGCGCCGATATCGTGGTCAAAACCAAGGGCGGCCTCGAGGTCGCTACCACTGACAAAGAGTTCAGCTTCAAGCTCGGCGGTCGTTTGCAGGCTGACTACAGCCAGTTCGATGGCATCTACACCGACAACGGCAAATCGGCCGATGCCGCTTACATCCGCCGCGCGTTCCTGGAACTGTCCGGCGTGCTGTACACGGATTGGGCCTACACCATCAACTACGACATGTCCCACAACAGTGGCGACTCCGATAACGGCTACTTCGACGAAGCGTCCCTGGCCTACAACGGCTTCAAGCCCGTGTCGATCAAGGTCGGTCGCTTCGACCCCGACTTCGGCCTGGAAAAAGCCACCAGCTCCAAGTGGGTGACCGCGCCCGAGCGTAACGCTGCCTACGACCTGATCGACTGGGCCAACAGCCACCAGAACGGCCTGGGCATCCAGGCCTCCAGCACCTTCGCCGATTCGTTCTATGCCTCGGCCGGCGTGTTCAGCAAGGACACCGACGACACCGACGGCGACAGCGTCAAGCAAGTCAACGGTCGCTTCGTCTTCGCTCCGATGCACGAAGCTGGCAACGTGCTGCACTTCGGTCTGAACGTAGCCTCCCGTGACGTTTCGGACACCGCGTTCGATGCACGTTATCGCTCCCGCCTGGGCATGCGTGGCGTTGAAACCCTGGGTGGCAACGATGCCGGTCCCAACGGCAACCGTCCGGTCCTGGGCGGCGCCAATAACTCGCCGGCCGGCTCGTACGACACTGACACCGCCTTCGGCCTGGAAGCCGCTTTCGCCATGGGGCCAGCGTCGATCCAGGGTGAATACATCTCCCGCAAGACCAAGGCTGACAGCGACGCCTTCGAAGACCTCAAAGGCCACGGCTTCTACGTCCAGGGTGCCTACACCATCACCGGTGAGTCCCGTGGCTATAAGGTCGGCAAGTTTGACGCGATCAAGCCTCAGAACAAATCCATCGGCGCCTGGGAAGTGTTCTACCGCTTCGACAGCATGACCGTCGAAGACGACAACATCACCACTGCCTCGGCGACCCGTGAAGTGGGCGATGCCGAAGCCAAGGTGCACAACCTGGGCGTGAACTGGTACGCCAACGAAGCGGTGAAAATCACCGGTGCCTACGTCAAGGCCAAGACCGACAAAGTCACCAACGCCAATGGCGATGACGATGGCGACGGTTTTGTTGTCCGTGCCCAGTACGTGTTCTGAATCGCGCTGACTTGATACAGCGCTTTTTCTTCATCCGTTAATGCTCCTTTTCAACCCCGCCCCTGGCGGGGTTTTTTTATGTGCGCTCGGTCAGGATCGGCGATACTCGCTCCATCCGTCGTCTGGCTCTCGAGGAATCGCATGCCGCTTCACGTCTTGGACAGCCTGTCCGCCATCGCGCCGCACGAGTGGGACGCGTTGGTGCCCGCCAACCAGCCTTTCCTGCGCCATGCCTTCCTCGGCACCCTGGAAGACAGCGCCAGCCTGGGTCCGCAATCCGGTTGGCAAGCCGAGCATTTGTTGCACATTGAAAACGGTCAGCTGTTGGCGGCCTTGCCCAGTTACCGCAAGTGGCATTCCTACGGTGAATACGTGTTCGACCACGGCTGGGCCGACGCTTGCGCCCGCGCCGGCATCGATTACTACCCCAAGCTGTTGACGGCGGTACCGTTCAGCCCGGTCAGTGGTCCGCGACTGTTGGCGGCGCGGGTGGAGGACGGTCTGGAGTTGCTGGACAGCGTGCCCGGATACCTGGAAATCGAAGGGCTTTCCAGTGCCCACATCAACTTCACCGATGCCTTCACCGACGCGGCACTTGCCGGGCAAGAAGGCTGGCTGCAGCGGATCGGCTGCCAGTATCACTGGCAAAATCGCGGTTATCGCGACTTCCAGGATTTTCTCGATGCCCTCAGTTCCCGCAAGCGCAAGCAGATGCGCAAGGAGCGCGAACAAGTGGCGGGGCAGGGCATCGCGTTCGACTGGCTCGAAGGTCATCAGTTGGACGAGGCACAGTGGGATTTTGTCTACGCCTGTTACGCCAACACCTACGCGATACGACGGCAGGCGCCCTACTTGACCCGGACATTCTTCAGCCTGCTGGCCGAACGCATGCCCGAGGCCATTCGTGTGGTGCTGGCCAAGCAAGGTTCACGGCCGGTGGCGATGGCGTTCAGCCTGGTGGGCGGCGACAGTTTCTATGGACGGTACTGGGGCTGCCTGGCGGAGTTCGACCGGCTGCACTTCGAGACCTGTTTCTATCAAGGCATGGACTACGCGATTGCCCATGGCTTGCAGCGCTTCGATGCCGGCGCCCAGGGTGAGCACAAGTTGATTCGCGGGTTCGAGCCAGTGATTACCCGCTCATGGCATTACTTGCGTCATCCGGGGTTGAAAGCGGCGGTGGCGGATTTTCTCGTGCGCGAGCAGGAGGGGGTTCTGGCGTACGCCGAAGAGGCCAGGACGGCACTGCCATATCGGCAGGGTTGATATCCCAAGGCTGATAC
>NZ_JACNDD010000280.1:0-2819 GCF_017351395.1 Pseudomonas sp. FW305-28 | reverse complement strand
ACCACCCCATACCAACGCACCCCACCCACCGCTTCGAAAGTAGCATTCGAGCCCCGGGCGTGGCGTGCATTAATGACCTTGCCGGAATGGCCCGGTACAAGAAGAGGAAAGACCCATGTGGACTAAACCCGCGTACACCGACCTGCGTATCGGCTTTGAAGTGACGATGTACTTCGCCAACCGATGAGTGCTGGCCCGGCCTGGAACATTCAGGCCGGGCTACCCATTGGTCTGATTGCATTCACAGCGGGATGCTTTAGGCTCAAGGTATCCCCTGACAATAACAACAGGCTTACCAATGAGCCACGTAACTGAAAAGATGAGCCTCAGCCCGCTGCGCAAGTTCGTTTCTCCTGAAATCATGTTCGGTGCCGGTTGTCGGCACAATGTCGGCAACTACGCCAAGACCTTCGGGGCACGCAAAGTGCTGATCGTCACCGATCCCGGGGTCATCGCCGCCGGTTGGGTGGCGGACGTCGAAGCCAGTCTCCAGGCCCAAGGTATCGATTACTGCATCTACAGCGCGGTCTCGCCCAATCCACGGGTCGAGGAAGTGATGCTCGGGGCCGACCTGTACCGGGAAAACCATTGCGATGTCATCGTCGCGGTGGGCGGTGGTAGCCCGATGGATTGCGGTAAAGGCATCGGCATTGTCGTTGCCCACGGCCGCAGTATCCTCGAGTTCGAAGGCGTCGATACCCTGAACGTGCCCAGCCCGCCGCTGATCCTGATACCCACCACGGCGGGGACGTCGGCTGACGTGTCGCAATTCGTGATCATCTCCAACCAGCAAGAACGCATGAAGTTCTCCATCGTCAGCAAGGCGGCGGTGCCGGACGTGTCGCTGATCGACCCGGAAACCACCCTGAGCATGGACCCGTTCCTGTCCGCCTGTACCGGCATCGATGCGCTGGTGCATGCCATCGAGGCGTTCGTGTCCACCGGTCACGGCCCGTTGACCGACCCCCATGCCCTGGAAGCCATGCGCCTGATCAATGGCAACCTGGTGCAGATGATCGCCAACCCGGCGGACATCGCCCTGCGGGAAAAAATCATGCTGGGCAGCATGCAGGCCGGGCTGGCGTTCTCCAACGCGATCCTCGGGGCCGTGCATGCGATGTCCCACAGCCTGGGCGGGTTCCTCGATTTGCCCCATGGCCTGTGCAACGCGGTACTGGTGGAGCACGTGGTGGCGTTCAACTACAACTCGGCACCGGAGCGTTTCAAAGTGATTGCCGAGACCCTGGGCATCGATTGCCGGGGGCTCAATCACCGGGAGATCCGCACCCGGCTGGTGGAGCACCTGATTGCCCTCAAGCACACCATCGGTTTCCACGAAACCCTGGGCCTGCACGGCGTGAGCACCTCGGACATCCCGTTCCTGTCGCAACATGCGATGCATGACCCATGCATCCTCACCAATCCTCGGGAGTCGAGCCAGCGGGATGTCGAGGTCGTCTATGGCGAAGCCCTCTGACGAGCAGCAAAAAGCCCTGGCCGGGCTGCTGGGGCTGGGCAATCACTCGACGCGCAAGAGTCACTATCCGGAACTGACGGCGCGCCTCGACGAGCTGGAACAGGCCCGGCGACACCTGCAACAGCTCAACGACCAACTGGAGCAGCGGGTGGCCGAGCGCACCGATGCGCTGTTGGAAGCCAACCACAATCTGCAGCAGCAGATTGCCCAGCGCGAACGGGTAGAACAGCAATTGCGCGATGCCCGGGACGTCGCCCAGGCCGCCAACCGCAGCAAGGACAAATACCTGGCCGCCGCCAGCCATGATCTGTTGCAGCCACTCAACGCGGCCCGCCTGTTGATCGCCACGCTGCGTGAACGCGAACTGCCTGCCGCCGAGCACGTGTTGGTCGAACGCACCCATCAGGCGCTCGAAGGCGCCGAAGACCTGCTCACCGACCTGCTGGACATTTCCCGGCTGGATCAGGCCGCCGTCAAGCCTGACCTGGCGCCGTATCGGCTGGATGAGTTGCTGGGGCCACTGGTGTCGGAGTTTCAATCAGTGGCCGGTGCCGCCGGGTTGGAGCTGCGAGTGCGGTTTGGCGACGAAGCGGTGCTGACCGACCTGCGATTGATCAGCCGTATCTTGCGCAACCTGCTGAGCAATGCCTGCCGCTACACCGACCAAGGCGGCATTCTCCTGGCGGCCCGGCGCCGGGGAGGGCGCCTGAGCCTGGAAGTCTGGGACACGGGGCGGGGGATCGCCGCCGATTGCCTGGAGTCGATTTTTCTCGAGTTCAACCAACTGGACGTCGGCCGGGCGGCGGATCGCAAAGGCGTGGGCCTGGGGTTGGCGATTGTCGAACGCATCGCCCATATCCTCGGCTATCGGGTGCAGGTGCGTTCGCGGCCGGGACGGGGCTCGGTGTTCAGTATCGAGGTGCCGCTGTCCAGTGAAAAACCACTGCCCGTGTCGCTGGCCCCGGTACAGGCGGTCGCCGGCAACCCACTGCCGGGGCGGCGCTTGTTGGTGATCGACAATGAGCTGAGCATCCTGCAAAGCATGGCCGCGCTGTTGGGGCAATGGGGCTGCGAGGTGTTGACCGCCACCGACGAGGCGGGCGCCCTTGACGTGCTGCAGGGGCGTGCGCCGGAGCTGATCCTGGCGGATTTCCACCTGGATCATGGGGTCGTGGGCTGTGAGGTAGTCAAGCACCTGCGTGAGCATTTCCACCAGGCGATCCCGGCGGTGATCATCACCGCCGACCGCAGCGACCAGTGCCGCCGGGCCTTGCGCAAACTGGATGCACCGCTGCTCAACAAACCGGTCAAGCCTGGCAAGTTGCGGGCGGTGTTGAGTCAG
>NZ_JACNDD010000028.1:0-51688 GCF_017351395.1 Pseudomonas sp. FW305-28 | reverse complement strand
GAAGTCGACGGTTTCGCCCTGGAGCAGGCGGCGCCAGATGGTCAGGAACTCATCGGAGGCGTCATAGCGCTCGTCGTGCGTGAGGAACACACCGTCGGCTTCCAGTTCGGTGGCGTCGCCGCCGGGTACGACGTTGAGCAGCAGGCGGCCACCACTGGCCTGGTCCAGGCTGGCAGCCTGGCGCGCCGACGCCGTGGGGTTGCCCAGCGAGGTGCGCAGCGCCACCAGCAGCTTGATGCGCTGGGTCACCGGAACCAGGCTGGCGGCGGTCACCCAGGGATCCAGGCAACTGGCCCCGGTGGGGATCAGCAGGCCATCGTAGCCGAGTTGATCGGCGGCCACGGCGATCTGGCGCATGTAGGCGTTGGTCGCCGGTCGGCCACTGTCGGAGTGTCCCAGGTAACGAGTGTCGCCGGAGGTGGGAAGGAACCAGAAAATATCCAGGCTCATGGGGTTTGATCCTTGTGCGGTTGGGCGTATGGAAGGGCGCATGGGCCCTTCCGGCATCGCAACGCTTGGCGTATTGGGGCGTTGTCGGTCGCCCATGGGGGCGTCGCATCGCCTGGTTTTAGTTTGATCAGATCGACAGTTGCAGCGCCCGATCCGGGCGTGTGTGAATGTCCGGGCGACGTCGGTTGACCACCAACTCGCCAATGGCAATCAGTCGTGCTCGCGTGACGTTGCGACTCAGGCCCAGCAAGCTGGCGGTGCGCACCTGGTTGCAGTGGCAGAAGCGGTAGGCGGCGCGCAGCAGGCTGTCTTCGACCTTCTCGTGGAGGCCGCCCGCCTGTTCTTCGAACAACCGGTGGAACGTGCGCAGCAGTTGTTCGTCGGCGCTCTCGCCGAGGGCGGCCTGCGCTGGTTCCTGGCGCTCGATGCGCAGGGACGACAAGCGCAAGTCGTCTTCCTGCACCAGACCGTTGCGGCACACCAGCAAGGTGTGGTGGATGACGTTCTCCAGTTCGCGGATGTTGCCCGGCCAACTGTAGTCCGCCAGTTTGCGCTCGGCTCCGGCGGTCAGGCGCACTTCGCCGTAGCCCAGGCGGTTGCAGTAGGTCTTGATGAAGTGCCGGGTCAGCGGCAGGATGTCGCCTGGCCGCTCACGCAGCGGAGAGAGTTGCAGGCTGACCACGTCGAGGCGGTAATACAGGTCCTCGCGGAAGTGGCCGGCGCCGATGGCCTTGTCCAGCTGCACGTTGGTGGCAGCGACCACGCGCACGTTGATCGGGATGCTCTTGCGCGAGCCCAGGCGCACCACCTCGCGCTCTTGCAGCACACGCAGCAGCTTGACCTGGATGGCCATTGGCAGGTCGCCGATCTCGTCGAGAAACAATGTGCCGCCGTTGGCTTCCTCGAACCAGCCGGCCTTGGCGGCGAGGGCACCGGTGAAGGCACCTTTCTCGTGGCCGAACAGCTCCGCTTCCACCAGCGACTCGGAAAAAGCCCCGCAGTTGACGGCGACGAAGGGCCCGGCGCGACGGCCGCTGAGGTTGTGGATGTGGCGTGCGACCAGCTCCTTGCCCGTGCCGGTTTCACCAATGATCAGGACGCTGGCCTCGCTGGGGGCGACCTGTTGCACGTGGGCGAGCAGCGCCTGCGATCTAGGGTCTTCGAAGACCTGCGCGGTCGCCCGGATCGAGGTGGCCAGTGTCGGCGAAGGGGGGAGAGTCAGCAGTTGCATGGGCATCCCTATGAGTAGAAGGAGGGGGTGGGCCGCGTTTGGTTCAGCGCCCATTCACCCAGTTCGTGGAGTTTGTAATCCACGGGGTCGTGCAGGCTCTGGGTGCGCAGGTTGCGCCAATGGCGGTCGAGGCGCAGCGAGGCATGGGTGGCGCGGGCGCCGGTGACTTCGAACAGGCGGCTACAGATATCCAGGCCGGTGCGTACGGCGGCGACTTTGGCGGTGGCGATGGACAGCGCCAGTTGGGCGCGTTCCTCGGCACCCAGGGCGTGGCCTTTGTGCCAGGCTTCATCGAGCCGCTCGGCGGCGTGCTCCACCAATAGGCGCACGCTTTCCAGGCCGACCCAGAACTCGCCGTAGTGGCGCAGTACATAAGGGTCTTCGCTGACATGCTGGGCCTTGGAGCGGAACCACGGACGGCCTTCCTTGAGGGTGTACTGGCGGGCCTCTTCCAGTGCGCCTTCGGCGATGCCGAGGAAAATGTGGGAGAAATGCAATTGCGCGATCAACGGGCGCAGGCAGGCGAAAGGCGTGCTCAGGGGACCGGGGTCGAGCAGCAATTCGTTCTCTTCCACGCGCACCCGTTCGAAGGTGGCACTGCCACTGTCGGTCTGGCGTTGGCCCATATTGTCCCAGTCGCCGTGCAGGGTGATGCCGGTGCGGCCACTGGGGATCGCGGCGATCAGCAGTTTGCCGCCAGCGCTTTCGTCGATGGCCGAGGCGATCAGCATTTCCGAGTCGCTGGCACCGGAGCAGAAGCTCTTCTTGCCGGAGAATTCGCGCCAGCCGTCGAAGGTCTTGACCACGGTGCGGGTGTCCAGTGGGTTCAGCGCGTTGCCCCAGAACCAGTTCTTGCGGGCGGTCTGTTCAAACCAGGGTTGCCACTGATCGGGGCGCGAGAACAGGCGCACGGTGGCCAGCATCAGGTGCTGAAAACCGAAGACGTGGGCGATGGAACTGTCCACCTTGGCGAACTCGCGCACCACGCCAAGGGTCTCGCTCCAACTGGCCCCGAGGCCACCGAACTGGGTGGGGATGCTCAAGGCCAGCAAACCGCTCTGGCGTATGGCATCGCGTTGCAGCTTGGGTGTGCCGCCGGCCTCGTCGCGCTCGACGGCGGTTTCGGCGAACTCCGCAGCCAGGCGGCGGGCGGTCTGCAGCGGGGTCAGCACGGTGGGTTGTGGTTGGATTCTCATGCGATGTCCCTCGCAAAAACGCCTTCCAGGCAGATGCAATCGTGATTCATGCGGGCTCCTCAGGCGATCTTGCGCAGGGCGTGCGCCTGGCCGGCAAACAGGCGAGCGGCGCGTGCGGCCGCCAACTCGATGCGCGACTGCAAGGCCGCGCTGACGATGCGGTAGTCGGCGAAATCGGTCTCGCTGGCGTACACGCCGATGGGCAGGGTGAGTGACTGGAAGAAGCTGAACAGCGGGCGCAGCTGGTGATCGAGGACCAGGGCATGGCGTTCGCTGCCACCGGTGGCGGCCAGCAGTACCGGCGTGTTGATCAGGGTGTCCTGGCCGACCAGATCGAACAAATGCTTGAACAGGCCCGGATAGGTGCCGCGATAGACCGGCGCGGCCACCACCAGCAAATCGGCAGACTCGATCAGGCGCAGTTCGTGCTCGACGGTTTCCGGCAATTCCTTGCGCCATAGCGCACCGCCCAGCGGACGGGCGATGTTGCCCAGTTCGATCAGGTGGGTATCGATGACCAAGTGCTGGCCGAGCTCGCCCAGGATGGCTTCGGTCAGTGCCAGGGTGCGCGAGGGGCGGGCGGTACCGCCGGAGACGGCGACGACTTTCAAGGGAGTGCTCATCCTAGGTGTTCCTGTTGGACTGTTGATCGAGGTACATAGGCTTGAGCAAGGGCCGTACCAACGCGAAAAGCCCAGCGTTTACTGGGCTTCGCGGGGATGGGAGGGGGCGGAACTGTTGGTCTGGTGGATGAATTGTTGAATGGCTGTTGCCCAGGCAACAACCGAGCCGCTGTTTCTGGGGCAACAGTCTTCAGTGGCAACAGTCGTCACCCCTATAGGTCGTCCGCCATCGATGCTACAGTCCCGTCTTTCCAGGGGAGAAAGCGTCATGCGGATCGTGTTATTGGCTTTGACGATGGCGCTGCTCGGGGGATGCGCGACGGCCAACGAAACCTTTGGCATGGGGCAGCTTTGCGGCCGTCAGCCTTATTGCGGTGCGGCTACCGATATCGAGATCATCAAGGGCTCGACGAACGACAACGATGTGTATTCACGCGCGCTGGCACCGTTTGCAATCATTGACCTGCCTTTCAGTGTCGTGGCCGATACGTTGATTCTGCCCTATACGATTTTTCATATGAGGCCTGCCGAGGAGTAGGCCTCTCTGAATGATTCGAACCCGCTCCCTCGCCCTGGGGATTCAACCCCCAGCGGAGGAGGAATCCAACGCCGCTGCGCTCTCACCGAATACCTGATCCATCCTTCAGGGTGAATGCACACGCACTTGAAGATGTTCTCCAAGGTACTGGATAAATTCTCGTGCCAACTGTGATGACTCTTCCTGTATGGGAAGCAGCAGCGCAATTTCGTATCTGATCGCTGGTAAAAAGGGTTTCAGGACAAGATGCCGAGTGAAGGACTTACTGACCACTGGATCGACGATCCCCACACCCAGGCCGGCGCCGACCAGTTCGCATGCTGTCGAGAAAAACTCTGTCTCGGCCACCACGTTCCAGGATGATCCATAGGTCGAAAAAGCCATGGCCAACTGCTGATAGACAGGATCTCCCTTGAACAGCGAAACGAACGGTACACCATGCAGGTCTGCCGGGGTAATCACGTCCAACGCTGCGAGAGGGTGACCCATCGGCATCATGCATTGGCACTCATATGAAATCACCTCCATGTTGGAGGTGGGGTAATCGAGCGGCAGTTCGGCGATGGCCAGGTCGAATTGCTGCGTCGTCATCAGCTCCCGGACGGACTGGGAGTTTCGGGTGATAATCTTGAGTTCCAGCCCTGGACGTTCTTTCGCAAACTCGGCCATCAATCGTGGCAGCAGATTGATCGAGATGCTTGCATAGGCAGCCACTGCCAGGTGGCCGCGTTTTCCTGTTCTGATTTCCTTGGCGATGCGATGGGTTTTTTCCACCGCTTCCAGCGCACGCTCAGCCTCGACGAAAAACAGTCGGGCTTCAGGTGTGGGTTGCAGGCGACCGCCCTTGCGCACGAACAGCTTGAGGCCAGTCTCATGCTCCAGATTGGCGATGGTGCTGCTTATGGCCGGTTGGGAGATGTTCAAAAGCTCTGCGGCACGGGTCATCGTGCCGTGGATCATCAAGGTCCTGAAGCACTCAAGCTGACGGATTCGCATGGCTTGCCCTATAAATTCAACTTATACCGAGGCCACTTTATATTATTGGTTTGCGGTTTTGTGCTGTGTTTTCCTTGATGGCAAGTACTCGGCCGTCGGCCTTTAGTCTTGCGAGGAAACAAGAACATGAATGCAGTAGATACCATCCACGGCACAGAGCTGGTCCGTTTGCCTGCCCGGCGAGGTGTTGCGCTCCGGTTGCATCAAGGGCGAACCCTCAAGCTCATCAACACACATGGCAAGCAGGTCGTTGATACTTGGGCGTTCAACCCGGATGATCTTTGCGAAGTCATGTCGATGGAGCACAGTCGACCTTTTTGGTTGAAGCTCAACCCGTGCAAGGGGGACAGCCTGGTGACCAACAAACGCCGGAAAATCCTCACGCTTACGCAAGACAGTTCGCCCGGTGTGCATGACACGCTGGTGGCCGCTTGCGACCCGACGCGTTACGTGCAGTTGGGCGTAGTGGGTCATCACGATAGCTGTAATGAAAATCTCTTTCTGGCTCTGGACGTCCTCGGCCTGGTGGTGACTGAAACCCCGAGTCCCTTGAACCTGTTCATGAACGTGCCGGTTCATCAGGACGGGCGTATCGAGTTCGCCGCGCCGGTCAGTGAGCCTGGGCAGTATGTGTGCCTTACGGCGGAAATGGACGCGATTGTGGTGCTCTCTGCTTGTCCCCAGGACATTACTGCCGTAAATGGAATGGAGCCCCGGGACGTTCACTATTGCATTCTCTGAATCCGCTGCACGTCATACCGTCCAGGTGCCAGGAGACCATCATGCGCAAGATACCCCCTCTGAATTCGGTGCGAGCATTCGAAGCGGTTGCACGCCACCAGAGTTTTTCCGTGGCAGCGAACGAGCTCTCCGTGACAGTCGCCGCGGTCAGTCATCAAGTCCGGCAATTGGAGGACGGGTTGGGACAAAAGCTCCTTGAGCGGGGGCGGACGGTGACCCTCACACCTGCGGGCAAAGCCATCTATCCGCTGTTGCGGGACGGCTTCGATCAGATTGCCCAGGCCTTTGCCCTGTTAAATGGGGCGAAGGAGGGCGATGCGATCCAGGTGTCCACCACGCGTGCATTTGCGGAGCGATGGCTCATGCCGCGCCTGGTGAAGTTCAACGAGATCTATCCGAACATCGTGGTGTCGATCCACGCCTCGGAGAAACTGGTGGATCTGCGTTCCGAGACGATTGATCTGGCGATTCGATATGGTCCAGTCGAGGCCGATGTGCGAGGTCCGGTGCTGTTCGAGGACCGGTACATTGCGGTCGCGGATAAAAGCATCTGTCCAGTCGAACGCATGGCAACGATCGACGATTTTCATAATCGACCACTGCTGGCGTTCAAATGGAAGAATCAGGCTCTCGAAGCTCCCGCGTGGTCAGCCTGGCTGGCCCGGGCCGAGCACGGTGCCTCCCGGGACTTGCGCACCTCCTGGTACAGCGAGGAAACGCTTGCGCTGCATGCGATGGAGCGGGGATTAGGCCCTTTGCTGTGCAGCAACGTATTGATTGACGATGAGCTTCGCTCGGGTCGGATTCGACGGGTGGTGGGGCCGACCTTGGCCGGTTTTACCTACCACCTGATAGAAGATAACCATTGCAATCCTCGCCATAGCCTTTCGTTGTTCAGGGAATGGCTGCTGGGCGAGGCAAAGTCGTTCAGGGAGCACACGCTTGATGAGGTGGCAGGGCATCAAATGGCGCTGACGTCCTGACAACTGAGGCAGATAAGCTCGACTCCATCGTCAGGGCTGCATCGAGCCGTTGATCGTCGTGACCCCGGGTTGTCGAAAACAGGGTCGAGGTGGCAAACCCGGTACTTTCCTTTCCGGATGGGATTGCCACGCCCGACATGTTCAGCCGGCTTCCCCATCGTTGGTTTTGGCGGGGATACGCGGCATCAAGCCGGAGAGAGCTGGCTTTGCCGTGCCTCGATCATTTGCCTGACCAGGACCGGAACGGCATCGAACGCATTCGCGATGGAGGCTTCATGGCGAGCGTCGCCAAATTCCTGGTAGTCGATAGAGATGACATGGGTTTCATTCACGCCCAGGTAATGCGCACAGGTCTGAATGTGCGTGTCCAGATGGTTCATGGCTTCACGAACGCCACCTGGGCCAAATCCAAACTCGCCACGGGAGGATAAAATGACCAGCTTCTTGCCGCTCATGATGGGTTCCAGTGGGTAGTCGCCGCGCTCGAGATCGAAGGTAAAAGTCTTGCCGACCCGAATCACCTTGTCGAACCAGGACTTAAGGGCCGCCGGCATCCCATAGTTGTACATCGGCGTACCGATCACAATGATGTCGGCCCGGTCGATCTCGTCGATCAGTTCATCCGAGAGGCGGATTTCCTCGCGTTTTTCCGGCGTCATGTGTTCTTCGGGGGTAAAAACTGCGGCGATCCAAGCTTCGGTCACGAATGGAGGAGGGTTGCGCCCGACGTCACGGGCGATGATTTGCGCCTTGCCATCACGTTCGACCCAGGCTTGGACAAAAGCCTGGGACAGTTTACGGCTTAGGGAACGGTCGGATCGCGCACTGGCATCAATATGAAGAAGGGTGGTCATTTCATCATTCCTGTTAACCCTGAAGTGGAGTTACTTCAGCGACTGCAACAAATTGGCACGTCCCTCGCCGCTTCGGCTATTGATGTTTGTTTGAAGAGCGTTAAGTAAAACTCAATAAGCGATTTTTATTTGTCGGGTTGGGTTGAAATGCTTTCTGTTTTTGACATGGCGTGGGTATTTCATGTCTGGATGAATGATGGGCTTGAGAAAAGCTTTACCCGGCAATTTTTCTAAAGGGTAGTTTAGTTATGGTCAATTACATAAAGATACAGACCTCGCTTTAATGACCTGGGGCGATTCATGTGTCGCCGGTCAGCGAGGAAAATAATAATGTCAATGCGTGGCGAATCTATAAGAAACTTAACGAACGAGGCCAACTACGATGCGCTGGGCATTGAGCCGGTGCCCGATAGCCATCGTACTTCAACGCCGTTGGACCAGTTCTGGATCTGGGCTGGAGCGAATGTCGCGCCGATCAACTGGGTGCTGGGGGCAATCGGTATCCAGTTGGGTTTGAGCCTGATTGAAACTCTGCTGGTGATTATCGTCGGCAACCTGTTGGGCGCCGCCTTGTTCGGTGCCATCTGCATCATGGGCCACCGCACGGGCGTGCCGCAAATGGTGCTTTCCCGGCTGGCCTTCGGCAGACGCGGCGCCTACCTGCCAACCATAATGCAAATACTGATGCCGATGGGCTGGGTCGCCACCAACACCTGGATAGTCCTGGACCTGGCGATGGCGGCCCTGGAAAAGGTCGGTATCAGCGCAGGCATGGAGCTCAAGTACGGCATCGCCTTGGGCGTCATGGTCATCCAGGTGGGTATCGCAGCCTGGGGCTTCAATGCTATCAAGTGCTTCGAGCGCTACACCATGCCGGTGATCCTACTGATCATGGTCGTGATGACCGGGCTCGCCTTCACTCATGTGGACATCCAATGGCAGGCCTCGACCACCGAGGGCATTGGCAAACTGTCGGCCATGAGCAGCCTGATGACGGCGATCGGGATCGGCTGGGGCATTTCCTGGCTGGTATATGCCTCGGATTACACCCGCTTCACCCAGCGCAAACTCTCCGATGGCCAGGTGTTCCGCTCGACATTCCTCGGCATGTTCCTGCCCACGGTATGGCTGGCCTTTCTTGGCGCTGCCATTGCTTCTGCGGGCGCAGGCTCGGACCCGGCGCAGCTCGTCATTGCGGTGTTCGGAACCATGGCGTTGCCGGTACTTCTGGTGCTGCTGCATGGTCCGGTGGCCACTAACATCGTGGTCATTTATTCGGCGGCACTGGCAACGTTGTCGCTGGATCTGCGAGTGCCACGCTGGGTTGTTTCAACCGTCTCGGGCGTGGTCGCGCTGTTCATCCTCTATCTGTTCCTGCAATCAGGTGAATTCGTGCATACCTTTGAGAACCTGATGGTTTTCTTCGTGGTGTGGATCAGTCCCTGGGCCGGTATCACACTGGTTGATTTCTTCCTGATTCGCCGTGGTCAGCTCGATCTTCAATCGCTTTATTGTCATCACTTGGAAAGTGCCTGCACGGACGTGAATTGGAAAGGCCTGTTTGCACTTGCAGTTGGCGTACTGGCGGCTTGGTTATTCCAAGTAGGCACTATTAAATCACTGCAAGGTCCCCTGGCGATGGCATTGGGCGGTATTGATCTGTCTTGGTTGGCAGGGTTTGCTGTCAGCGGCGGTATTTATTATGTGTTGCACCGATCCCGGCAGGCGGAAGTTGCTCGCTCGTCGGCCATGGCTAAGTAAAAACAATGTTGTTATTCATTAAGCGAGGTTATGCAAATGTCTCACCTTGAACAAACCAATGTATTGGCGGCGTTGAATGGCGGTGCCGAGATCGATGCGTTTCTGGGCAATGTCGTGGAAATCGCGATCGTGACGCGTGACCACAGACGCACCATGGATGGCTTGCTCAAGCTGGGGATCGGCCCGTGGCGGGTCTACACCTTCAGCCCGGAAAACACCCAGAACCAGACTTACCACGGTGAGCCGGCCGACTTTGTACTGAAAGTCTGTTTCGCACAGTCCGGAAACATGGTCTGGGAATTGATGGAACCTGTTTCCGGGCCGACAATCTTCGCCGATTTCCTGGACAAGCATGGCGAAGGCATCCAACACGTCGCGTATGACTGCAACAACATTCCGTTCGAAGATCGCCTCGCTGAACTGGAGCGACGTGGTTTCAAATGCGTTCAGTCAGGTTCTTGGATGGGCGTGAATCATTTCGCGTTCTTTGGTACCGAGGCCGATACCACCACCGTATTTGAAACCTATGCATTTCCTTCCGATTGGGATTATCCGGAACCGGAGTCGTGGTACCCGCCGCGCGCATAAGCCCACGCGGCATCACCTCGGCGCTGATGGCTGTCATGCGCCGAGGTGCTCGCCACCTTGAAATGACATCAGGAGGACAACCTCATGAACAGTGTTCGGATGGATAACATCAGTTGGGTCGAGTACAAGCATCGGGTGCAATCAGGTGTCGTGGTGTTTCTTCCCATCGGCGCAACGGAGCAGCATGGACCTCACTTGCCTTTGGGAACCGACGCCTTACTGGCCAGCGCTATCAGCGAGGATGTTGCCCGGGCAATCGACGGCATCGTCGCCCCGACGTTGTCCTATGGCTATAAATCCCAGCCCAAGTGTGGTGGCGGGCAGCACTTCTGTGGCACAACCAGCGTGGACGGTGCAACCCTGATCGCCATGGTTCGGGATGCCATCCGTGAGTTTCATCGTCACGGTGTGAGGCGGCTGGTGCTGGTGATCGGGCACTATGAAAACCAGTGGTTCGTGACCGAGGGCATAGAGCTGGCAATGCGCGACATTGGCCCGGACAGCGGGCTGGAAGTCATGCGCCTGGAACACTGGGAGTTCGTCAACCCACGGACACTCGACAAGATTTTTGTGGACGGCTTTCCGGGAATCGCCCTGGAACATGCAGCGGTCATCGAAACCTCGATGATGTTGCATTACTACCCAGCGATGGTTGCCCTGGACAAGATTCCTGACCACGGGCCGGCCGAGTTCCCGGTCTATGATATGTACCCCACGCGGATCGAATGGGTGCCTGCCAGCGGGGTTCTGTCCTCTGCGCTGGGGTCCAGCGCCAACAAGGGAAAGCTGTTGGTGACCGATGTCATCAGCGGCATTGTCCAGGCGGTCCAGTCAGAGTTCAGGCTCGATATCCAGCGGCCCGTTGGCCTAGTATGTTGAGCGTTGTTCCATGTTCTCCTCCTGCAGACAGCAGCCGCCCCAGGCGGCTGGCCGACGCATTTTCTTCAGTTCGATTTCCCTTGGGACGATGACGGGGCGGTCGGATGGTGGGCGGTGTGGTGGTTACTCAAACCCCGGCGACAGCCTCGCGAACGAAGTCTTCATAGGTGCGCAGCGGGCGTCCCAGAATCGCCTGGAGCCGTTCCACGGTGCCTTCAGCGGCCTGCATGCCAAACTTCTGGATACCGGACATCATCAGGCGCATGTCATAAGCCAGCCAGGCAGGGCCGTACGCAGCCAATTGTGCTTCGAAGGCAACCACATCGTCACCGCCGTAGGCGACCTCGCGACCCAGGGCGGCGCCCCAGATTTTCGCCACGGCGGTACCGGTCAGTGCGTGCGGGCCGACCAACTCCAGGGTGACCCGATCCAGGGCCGAAGGTGCCTTGTCGCGACGCAGCAACTCGGCAGCGGCGATATCGGCAATGTCCCGGGTATCGATCATCGACACGCCCGCCGAGCCGATCGGCATCGGGTATACCGAGTAATCCTGAATCGTCTGCTGGACCATGAATTCGTTTTGCATGAAGTAAGCCGGGCGCAAGATCGTCGCCGGGATGTCGAGGCTTTCGATCATGCGCTCCACCGTGTGCTTGCCGGTGAAGTGCGGCACGTAGGTGAACTTGTCGGCATGGATCACTGACAGGTAGACGATGCGCTCGATGCCGGCTTCGCGAGCGAGGTTCAAGGCGATGAGGGCTTGCGTCACCTCGTCGGGTGTCACGGCGTTGAGCAGGAACAGCGTACGCACCGATGCCAGTGCGTTGCGCAGCGAAGGGACGTCGGTGAGGTCGGCAACGACTTCAGTGACGCCCACCGGGAAAGTGCCCTTGCCCGGCTGGCGCACCAGGGCTTTGACCTCGGCGCCTGCGCTGGCGAGGCGTTGAATGATGAGTGAACCGAGGGTGCCCGTGGCGCCGGTAACGAGAATGCTCATTTTGAATCTCCTGCAAAGGGTGGGTGAGTCAGAAAGTCCGCCACGACCTTGTCGGCCCGTTGCGATGGACAAACGATAGGGTGTTGCAGGAATAAATCGAAGACACCAGGATGTAGACACTCCGTTGCAAAAGTGGAACACCATGAACCTGAACGCACTGATCGATTTCACCCTCGTGGCCACGAACGAGGGGTTGGGCAAGGCAAGCCGTGCCAGCGGAATATCCAAGGCAACCTTGTCGCGCCGCATCGCCGACCTTGAGGAGCAATTGGGGGTCAGGCTGATCGAGCGCAGCGCCCGCGGCCTGAAGCTCACCGAGGCCGGTGCGCTGCTGATGGCCAGGGCCGAAGGGCCGCTGGCCGAGGTGGCCGAAGCCATGGCAGCGGCGAAGGAGGGCGTATCGACGCCGCGCGGACACTTGCGTGTCGCTGCCCCGGTCCTGTTCTCGCAGCTGGCGATGGGACGCATCGGCGCAGAGTTTTGCGCGGCTTACCCTGACGTCACGATCGACGTCGTTGCGGAGGATCGCGTGGTGGATCTCGTCGAGGAACAATTTGATGTCGCCATCCGGATCAACCCCGGCCCGGACAGCGATTTAGTCGGTCGCTGTTTCGCCAAGGACCGGCTGGTGGTGGTGGCCGCACCTGGACTGCCAATGCCTGCACCCGGGGCCATCCGCTCGGTTCCCGGCATTGTGGCGTCCGGTTTCGAGCCCACCCAATGGGCACTCGATGGCGGCCACTTGGTTCTGGAGCCGGTCCCCAGGCTGCGGTTCTCTTCGTTCCTGATGATCCGCGATGCGGCCATCGCCGGTGGTGGGGCGGCCCTTATCCCGCAGTCGATGGCATGGAACCAACTGGCCAGTGGCGAGTTGGTCCAGTGGGGCACGGTATCGGGGAAAGAAGCCGAACTCTGGGTCCTGCACACGTCCCGACGACTTGCTGCGCCGAAGGTGCGGGCGTTTGTCGGTTTCATGTGTGCCAGGTACCCGGACATGTCCCTGATACTCAAAGGTTAGAAGTTCTTTGCAATACGTAGGGAGGTGCGGGCTGAGCCGGTGAATGGCGCGGCGGCGGTGGAGAAGTACAGCTAAGCTCACGGCCATTGAGAGGGCAGAAATAAGTCCCTCTAGGGATGCCAACATCTCTGGCAAAAGGAGTCGCGAGCCATGAGTGCCGAACAGAGCCGCTATCCCCATGCCACCATTCTGGTGGTTGACGACACGCCTGATAATTTGATGCTGATGACTGATCTGCTCAAGGATCGTTACCGGGTCAAGGCTGCGAACAGTGGTGAGAAAGCCCTGCGAGTGCTCAAAGGTGACTCGTTACCGGACCTGATCCTGCTGGATGTGATGATGCCCGGCCTGTCCGGTCATGAGGTAGCGGACCAACTCAAGCATGATCCGCGTACCTGCGACATTCCTATCATTTTTCTCACCTCCCTGGCGGCGGTCGAGGATGAAGTCCATGGCTTGGAGCTGGGCGCGGTCGACTACATCACCAAGCCGATCAGTCCACCCTTGGTCTTGGCGCGGGTGGATACCCAGCTCAAGCTCAAGGCAGCGGCAGACTTCCTGCGTGATCAGAACGATTACCTGGAGAAAGAGGTGCAGCGGCGTACCCGCGAGGTCATGGCCATCCAGGACGTGACCATCCAGGCCATGGCCTCATTGGCAGAGACTCGCGATAACGAGACTGGCAACCACATCCGCCGGACTCAGCACTACGTGAGGGTCCTGGCCGAGCAGTTGCGCGATCACCCTCGTTTCAGCCATTTCCTCAACGATGACACGATCCGTCTGCTGTTCAAGTCGGCACCGTTGCACGATATCGGCAAGATCGGCATTCCTGACCACATCCTCCTCAAGCCGGGGCGTTTCACCGCCGAGGAGTTCGAGATCATGAAGACCCATACCACGTTGGGGCGCGATGCCATCCAGCGTGCCGAGGACCAGTTGGGTGTCCAAGTGGACTTCCTCAGCCTGGCCAAGGAGATCGCCTACAGTCACCAGGAAAAATGGGACGGCAGCGGATACCCCCAGGCGCTGGCGGGCGACGAAATTCCCATCAGCGCCCGTCTGATGGCGGTAGCGGATGTCTACGACGCCTTGATCAGTCGACGGGTATACAAATTGGGCATGCCCCATGAGGAGGCCGTCGAGATCATCCGACAGGGACGGGGATCACACTTCGATCCAGACATTTGCGATACCTTCCTGGCGAACGTCGAACAGTTCCATGCCATTGCACAGCGTTTCGCCGACAGCGATCAGGACATGGCCAAACAGGCAGCCGCCCTGGAGCGTATTGCCCGTAAACCTTGAGCGAAGTGCTACAAACCGCCTTCGCCAGCCTCTTTGTTATGGATATTGAGGTATGTCATGGTCAGATTACGAATCCTGCTTGAGCGTCTTCCGCTTCTCCACAAGCTGGTCCTCGGCTTTGCCACACTGCTGTTGTTGGTGCTGATCCTGGGCATACAGAGCCTGCGTACCCAGGAGTCGCTTAAACAGGACATGCAGAACCTCTATAGCCAGGAACTGGTGGGCATGGAGCACCTGCACGAAGCCCGAGTGCAGTTGCCGCATCTGATCCAGACACTGCAGCGTGCCGTGGGAACGGACAGCGCCGACGTGCGCATTGAATCGCTACAACAATTGCGCGACACCCAAACCCGACTGCACCGCTCCCTGGCCGAGGCCAAATCAACCCTGAGGCGTTCGGAAAACCTGGCACGCCTCGCCGAGTTCGATGTGCTGCTGCAACAGTTGCAGCGGGAAGGAGAACGAGCCTTTGCAATGATCGATCTGGGCCGCCAGGGCGAGGCGTTGCTGCTGCTCAATAGCAGTCAATTCCAGCGCCTTGACCAGCAGGCCGATGCTCTGTTGAACGCCGTCGCCCAGGTAAAAGAGGCCTCTATCCGCGACACCGCCAAGGAAATTGCCGACTTTGCCGAGCGCAGTTCCACCTTGACCTACATCCTGCTGCTCGGCGGATTGTCGCTGGCGCTGCTGCTGTGCTGGCTGGTCAGCCAATCGATCCGCCACCCGCTCAACCGAGTGCGAGTTGCCGTGGATCAGTTGGCGGCAGGGAAGCTCGACCAACCGATCCCGCATACTGACTTGAACAACGAGACCGGCGACCTGGCGCGGGCCATCGCCAAACTGCAGATCGAATCCCAGCAACTGGAGCGCCAGCGGTCGGTCAAGGCGCAAATCGCCCAGCTCCAAATCGATCTGCAACAGGCGGAGGGCCCCGGCGAACTGGCGCAGGTGTTCTTGCAACACATGGCGAACCTGCTCGGTATTGGTCAGGGCGTTCTCTATGGCGCCCATCAGGACGCCACTCGACTGGTGTTGATGGGCGGCTACGCCACCGATTCCCAGCGGCCTCCGCAAGCGCAGGTCAAGTTCGGCGATGGCCTGTTGGGCCAGTGCGCGGTTGATCGCCAGGCACGTCAGATGCAAGCGCTGCCGGAACAATATTGGCGTCTGCACTCGCAGCTCGGCGAAATTCCGGCCACCTGCCTGCTGCTGCAACCGATTCTGCGGGGCGAGCGACTGTTGGGCGTGCTCGAGCTTGCTGGATTAAAGAGTCTGGATGATGACCAGTCACTGCTGCTTCAGGAAGCCACCCCTCGCTTGGCTGCGGCGATGGCCATCCTGGAGCGTAATCAGGCTGTCCAGGCTCTGTTGGCGGAGACCCGTCGTCAAGCCGATGAAATGGCGGAGCAGGCGCTGCAGTTGGAGCGCCAGGCCCAGGAGCTCGAAGCCCAGCAATCGGCACTGCGCGCCACCGAGGCCTGGTACCGTGGAATCATCGAGGCGGCGCCGGACGGCATGCTGGTGGTGGGCACTGACGGGCGTATCCTGCGGACCAACCAGCAACTGGATCGGTTGTTCGGCTACAGCGCCGGCGAGTTGGTGGGCGAGGCGATCGAGCGTCTGGTGCCGGTCTCGAGCCGCGGGCGCCACGTTGAGTTGCGCAATGGCTTCATGGCCCATGGTGATACTCGACAAATGGGTGCCGGCCTGGAGGACCTGCAGGGTGTGCGCAAGGACGGCAGTCTGTTTTCCGTGGAGATCGGTTTGTCACGCTTGCCTACCCTGGAAGGGCGCGGAATATGTGTGTGCGCCTCGGTACGCGACGTCAGTGAGCGCCGCCAATTGCAGGCGGCGCTCAAGGTCAGCGAGGCACAACTGCGCGCGGTCCTCGACAGCAGTCCGGTGGCGATGCTGATCCGGGACATCGAAGGCCGTCCGACCTACTGCAACCCACAGTTCGAAAAACTGTTCGGCGTGAATATTGCGCAACTCGAGGGCATGGACCCGGGACGTTTCTGGGTCGATCAGCAGGCACACCAGCGCTTTGTCGCTGCGGCGGGGCAGGGCGCGGTGCTGAACTTCGAGGCCACCCTGCAGCGCAGTGAGGGGGAGCGCTTCGATGTGCTGGTTTCGGCGGTGACACTGGAGCAGCGCGAACGGGTCATTTGCGCCAACTGGTATTTCGACATCACCGACCGCAAGGCCGCCGAGGCCGAAGTGCATCTGGCGCGGGAAATTGCCGAGGAAGCGACCCGGGCCAAGAGTGATTTCCTGGCCACCATGAGCCACGAGATCCGCACGCCGATGAACGCCATCATTGGCATGAGCCACTTGGCCCTGCGCACCGACCTGGACCATCGGCAGCGAAACTACATCGAGAAGGTGCACCGCTCGGCGGAGAATCTGTTGGGGATCATCAACGACGTCCTCGATTTCTCCAAGATCGAGGCCGGCAGGATGCATCTCGAATGCATTCCCTTCCACCTGGAGGACGTGCTCGAAGGCTTCGTCAGCATGATTGGCCTGAAGGTTGAGGATAAAGGCCTGGAGCTGTTGTTCAGCACCCCGCCAGGCCTGCCTACCGCGCTGAGGGGGGATCCGTTGCGCCTGGGCCAGGTGCTGATCAACCTGGGTAACAATGCGGCAAAGTTCACCGAGCAAGGCGAGGTCGTGGTGGGCGTGGAGCAAATGGGAGGTTGCGAAGAGCAGGCACAGTTGCATTTCTGGGTGCGTGACAGCGGCATCGGCATGACTCCCGAACAATGCAGCCGGTTGTTCCAGCCGTTTAGCCAGGCGGATAGCTCCACCACGCGCAAGTACGGTGGCACCGGCCTGGGCCTGGCCATTTCCAAGCACTTGGTGGAGCTGATGGGCGGACGTATCTGGGTGGAGAGCGAGCCCGGTCGCGGCTCCATCTTCCATTTCG
This sequence comes from Pseudomonas sp. FW305-28, assembly GCF_017351395.1. Taxonomy (NCBI): domain Bacteria; kingdom Pseudomonadati; phylum Pseudomonadota; class Gammaproteobacteria; order Pseudomonadales; family Pseudomonadaceae; genus Pseudomonas; species Pseudomonas sp. FW305-28. Next base: position 34,599 of record NZ_JACNDD010000028.1, on the reverse strand, counting down.
AGGTGAGCCTCGGCGTGCAGCGCGACGCTCAGCCGCGGCGAATGTTCACCGCCGACGAACTGTTGGGCGTTCGCGTTCTGGTGGTCGACGACAATGCCAGCGCACGCGAGATTCTCTCCAGCATGGCGCGCAGTTTTGGCGTTGAGGTGGATGTGGCGGAGAGCGGGCGGGTGGCGTTGGGGAGGCTGGTCGAGGCGGAGCGCAAGGCATTGGCCTATGACTTGGTGTTGATGGACTGGCGCATGCCCGGCATGGACGGCGTGGAGACGGTGCGGCAGATGCACGCCACCGATCTGATGCGAACACCTTCGGTCATCATGGTCACCGCATTCGGGCGCGAGGAGGCGCGCGAAGAGGCCAGTCGGCACGGTATCCAGTTGCCGGTGGTGCTGACCAAACCGGTGACGCCGTCCACTCTGCTTGAGGCCATCGGCTCCGTGCTCGGCAAGGTCCCCCAGGCCGACACCCGGGCCAGCGAGCGATCCGGGCAGAGCGCCCAGGCGATGTCTAGCCTGCGTGGCGCGCGCCTGCTGCTTGTCGAAGATAACGAACTGAACCGCGAGTTGGCCTGCGAGCTGCTGGAGAGCGCTGGCATCGAGCTGTGCCTGGCTACACACGGCCAAGAGGCGCTTGATCAGTTGGCGCGTGACGCGGATATCGACGGTGTGTTGATGGACTGCCAGATGCCGGTGATGGACGGCTATACCGCAACCCGCATGATTCGCGAGCAGTCGCGTTGGGCCGGGCTGCCCGTGATCGCCATGACGGCCGATGCCATGGCGGGGGACCGCGAGCGGGCCTTGGCTTGCGGTATGAACGACCATATCTCCAAACCGCTGAACGTCGAGGGTATGTTCGCTACGCTGGCCAAGTGGATTCATCCCAAGCCCGGTCGTACCGTCCAGGCAACCGAAGTCTCTCCGTTTCCCGGGGCGGTCGCCGCGGGCCTGCCCGCTGAGCTTGCCGGTATTGATCTGGCGGCCGGCCTCGCCACCAGCATGGGCAAGGTCGAACTCTACCTGCGCCTGCTGCGCAAGTTCCGCGCCAGCCAGAGCGCTTTTCGAAGCGAGTTCCTGCTCGCACGAGACGGTGCAGATTCCTCGGCGGCGACACGACTGGCCCATACCCTGCGGGGCACTGCAGGTAACATCGGTGCCAAGGCCGTCGCGCAGGCTGCCTTCGCCCTGGAGCAGGCTTGCCTGACCGGTGCCCAGGAAGCGGTCGTGACTGATCGACTGTTGGCGGTGGAGCGTTGCCTGAACCCGGTGTTGGCAGGGCTGGCGGGGTTGGCGGAGCCACAGCCATCCAGCGAGTCGCTGCCCGTGTCACTTTCTGATGCCGAGTGGCAGGTGCGGTTGGCCCAAGCTAGGGAGCTGTTGGCCGAGAGTGACACGCAAGCACTGACCGTCCTGCACGAGTTATCGGGGCTGACGTCAGACCCCAGGCTGGCCGAGCAATTACGTCGGGTCGTCCAGTACGCCGATCGCTTCGATTTCGACCAGGCCCTGAAGCTGCTGGAAAACCTGGCCTGATGAGGGCGAAGGGCGCGAGGCGACGGTGTCAGAATCGTTCTGGCATGGGACGATTCTGCTGTCGCTTTACGATTCGCCGCCAACAAGTCTCAATCTGTGGCAGTCAAAGGGTCCAAGTTTTTCGCCACATGCCGAGCGCACTTCCATCGGCATGAGGGCCTGGCCGGTGGCGTTGTCCAACAGCACGGAACGGGTTTCCCCCGGTTCGAACAGGAAACGTTCGCCCCACTGTCGCAGGCTGACCACCACCGGAAAAATCTCACGGCCTTTCTCTGTCAGGACGTACTCCTTGTAGGCGCTCCCATCCGAGGCGGGTCGAACGTCGAATACGCCGGCCTCGACCAAGGCTTTGAGTCGCGAAGCCAGAATGTTCTTGGCCACGCCCAGGCTCTTTTGAAATTCGCTGAATCGACGGATGTCGTCGAATGCGTCGCGGATGATCATCAGTGACCAGCGATCACCCATCACATCCAGTGTCCTGGCGACCGGGCATTCGTTGTTTTGCGATGAAGCGGTTTCCATTTGATTGACCCTCTGGAAAGCATTGCCAAGTTGGTCGGAATTATGTGGTTGCAAATTGAAACCTGATCAAGCAACAATTCAGACAGGTTTTTAATTGAAACCAGTTTAGCGCCAAGGAGACGTGCATGACAGCAGAGGCCGACTGTTTCACCCAGCAGCCTTCGGAAAGTCAGGGTGACGAGGGAGCAAGCGCCCTCACCACGGGCTCTTTGAATGAACAGCAGTGCCCGGGGCTTTCGCCGTCGCTCACGTTATTGTTTTCCGTGACCTGCGCCCTGGCCGTCGCCAATGTCTACTTTGCCCAACCCTTGCTCGCCTCGATGGCCGAGAGCCTGGGTGTCGCTTCCGGATTGATCGGGGGAGTGGTGACGGCCACCCAGGTGGGGTACGCGCTGGGGTTGCTGTTCATCGTCCCGCTGGGGGACAGGGTCGACCGTAAACGGCTGGTTTTCGCGCAATTGGTGTTGTCAGCCATCGCGCTGGCGGCCGTCGGCGCAGCCCAGCATTGGTTGGCTTTGCTGGGCGCCATGGTCGTGATGGGGTTGCTGGCGGTGGTCGTCCAGGTGCTGGTGGCCTATGCCGCCGTGCTGTCCTCGCCATCCCAACGGGGACAGACCGTGGGCACCGTCACCAGTGGCGTTGTACTGGGGATTCTCCTGGCGCGGTTTACCTCCGGGGTGATCGCCGACCTGGCGGGCTGGCGTGGGGTTTATTTCGTGTCCTCGGGCTTGATGCTGGCCATCGCGGCAGTGTTCTGGGTCGTGGTGCCCGCCGCTGCGTCGCCCCGTCACCGGCAGCCCTACCTGGCGCTTATCCGCTCGCTGTTCATGCTGTTCGTGACCGAGCCGATGCTACGGACCAGAGGCCTGCTGGCCTTGCTGATCTTTGCCGCTTTTTCGGTGCTGTGGACTGCGATGGTGCTGCCGTTGAGCGCCGCACCGCTGTCACTTTCACACACGGCCATCGGCCTGTTTGGGCTGGCGGGTGTCGCCGGTGCCCTGGCGGCCAGAAGCGCCGGTCGCTGGGCCGATCAAGGCTGGGGGCAACGGGTTACCGGCTGGTCGCTGGGGCTCCTGACGTTTTCCTGGCTGCCCATCGCGTTTACCGAGAGCTCCCTGATTGCACTGGTCTGCGGCGTGGTGCTACTCGACTTCGCGGTACAAGCCGTGCACGTCACCAACCAGAGCCTGATTTTCGCCGCGCGGCCCGACGCCCAGAGTCGCATGGTCGGCGCCTACATGTGTTTCTACTCGGTGGGCAGCGCATTGGGCGCGACCGCCGCGACCCAGGTCTATGCGCTGTGGGGCTGGATGGCGGTCAGCCTGCTGGGCGCCTCGATCAGCCTCGCCGCGCTGGTGGTGTGGAGACGCTCGCTTCATTGCGGCCACTGCTCAAGCAGGATCGAGACGAATTTCTCCGCAGCCGGGGAGAGCGATGCGCCCCGGCGGTAGACCAGGCCCAGGGAGCGGTTTACCACCGGCTCGATCAGCGGCACGCTGACCAGGGTTGGATGATCCCCGGCCGGCATGGCCAGGCTGGGCATCGCCGACACGCCCAGGCCGGCCTCGACCAGTCCCAGCGACGTAGACAAGTGCTGAACTTCGTAGAACCACTGCGGGCGCCAGCTCAGGCCCGACAGCGCGTGGTCCAGCAGCATGCGGTTGCCGCTCAGGCGCCCGACCCCGATCAGCCGATAGTCGCTGAGTTCCGACCAGGTGACCGCACTGCGTTCAGCCAATTCATGGTCGCGTCGGCAGGCCAGCACAAAGGGTTCGTTGACCAGGGGCACGAACTCGATGTCCGGATGCTGGCCGCTCATCATGTTGATGCCGAAGTCGGCTTCGCCGCGCAGCACGGCTTCGAGCCCTTCGTTGGCGCTGAGGTCGAGCAGGCGGATGCGGATTTTCGGGTAGCGCTCGTTGTAGAGGCGGATCACCGAAGGCAGGAAATAGAACGCCGCCGTGGGGATGCACGCCAAGGTCACCCGGCCGATCTGCCGCTCCGCCAGCTCGCGGATGTTGAGAATCGAGTCGTCAAAATCATCCAGCAGGCGCCGCGCCTTGGGCAGGAAGTCACGGCCGACACTCGTCAGGCTGACCTTGCGGGTCGTGCGGTCGAGCAAAGCGGTTCCCAGGCCTTCCTCGAGTTTTTTCATCCGTCGGCTCAGGGCCGGTTGTGACAGATGCAGCGCATCGGCGGCTTCGTGGAAACTGCCCAGTTCGGCGATTTTCACGAAAGATCGTATGTCCTGAAGCTCATATTCCATGTTCTACCTCACCGGAGAGGGGGATGCGCGGTGCAAATCATCGTAAATTAATTCATTTGTGAAACGCAATAATCTCTCTGATCTTTGCATTGGAAACACTTTTCAAATTTTGCCACTCTTGTGTCCAGAGCATCAATTATCCAGATTGATCAACAAGAGTTAGTGAACATGCAGCGAATTCCTTGTGTGCTAATGCGCGGCGGTACGTCCAAAGGCCCGGTGTTTCTCGCCTGGGATCTGCCGGTCGCCATCGCCGAACGTGACGAGCTGCTGCTCAACCTGATGGGCTCCGGCCACGAGCTGGAAATCGACGGCATCGGTGGCGGCAGCCCACAAACCAGCAAAGTGGCGATCGTCAGCCCATCGCTGCACCCTGACGCGGATGTCGATTATCTGTTCGTCCAGGTCATGGTTTCCCAGCGTCGGGTCGATACCGCCCCCAACTGCGGCAACATGCTCTGCGCCGTCGGCCCGTTCGCCATCGAGCAGGGGCTGGTCAAGCCTTCTGGCGATCTGACCCGGGTGCGTATTCGCAACCTCAACACCGGGACTTTCGTGAATGCCGAAGTGCAAACCCCGCAAGGCAAGGTCAGCTATGAAGGCGACACCGCCATCGACGGCGTGCCTGGCACAGCCGCTCCGGTACAACTGACGTTTCTCGATGCGGCGGGTAGCAAGACGGGGAAACTCTTCCCGACCGGGCAGACCCAGGACCAGATCGACGGCATCCCGGTGACCTGCATCGACATGGCGATGCCGATGATGATTGTCGAGGCCAGCCAGCTCGGCAAACGCGGTGACGAAAGCCCTGCCGAACTGGACGCCGATAAAGCCTTCCTGCAGCGGCTGGAGTCCTTGCGGCTGAAAGCCGGCCTGGCGATGGGCCTGGGTGATGTCAGCGACAAGGTCATTCCCAAGCCGGTGCTGGTGTCTCCGGCCAAGTGCGGCGGGACGATCCAGGTGCGCTACTTCATGCCGCACAACTGTCACCGCGCCCTGGCGATCACCGGCTCCATCGGCCTGGCCACGGCGTGCGTAACCGAAGGCAGCGTCGTTGCACAGTTGCTCGGCAACGTCAGCGAACCGCGCTTGCAACAGGTTCGGATCGAACACCCAAGCGGCGGTATTGATGTCGTACTGTCCTACACCGGTGAAAAGGGTGAGACCATTCGGGCTTCGGTAGTACGTACCGCGCGCCGGCTTTTCTCGGGTTACGTCTACGCCACGGCGTCCCAACGGCTGGCCGGATAACCCTGGTTGCCAGGGTCTTTTGCATCAGAACAATTCTAAAAATGGGTGATGCCATGAAAGTTGTTAAATCGCTCTACTTCCAGATCATCTGCGCCGTGCTGCTGGGCGTGGTCGTCGGGCACTTCTGGTCGCAACAGGCAATTGCCTTGAAGCCGCTGGGCGATGCCTTCATCAAGCTGATCAAGATGATGATCGCGCCGGTGGTGTTCTGCACCATTGTCACTGGCATCGCCGGTATGAGCGACAAGCGCTCGCTGGGGCGTTTGTTGAGCAAGACCATGCTGTTGTTCCTGGCGCTGACGGTGATCAGCCTGATCATCGGCCTGGTGTCGGTCTACCTGTTCAAGCCCGGCGCAGGCATGAACATCGACCCGACGCAGTTGAGTACCCAGGGGCTGTCGCAGTACACCGAATCCGCCGCGAAACTGAGCGTGGTGGACTTCTTCATGCACATCATTCCCGACACCTTCATCGGCGCCTTCAATAAAGGCGAGGTGCTGCCGGTGCTGTTTATCGCGGTGCTCTGCGGTTTTGCCCTATCGTCCCTGGGCGAGCGCGGCAAGCCTGTGCTGGAGGTCCTGGAGTCGGCTTCGCACATGGTGTTCAAGATTTTCTCCTACCTGATGCGTTTCGCTCCGATTGGCGCTTTCGGGGCCTTGGCCTTCACGGTGGGGCAGTACGGCATCACGTCGCTGGGCTCGCTGGCCAAGTTGATCATGACCTTGTACATCGCCTGCGCTTTCTTCGTCTTTGTGGTGTTGGGCAGCCTTTGCCGCGCCCACGGTTTCAGCCTGTGGAAGTTGTTGCGTTACCTGCGTGAAGAGTTCCTGGTGGTGCTCGGCACGTCCTCGACCGAACCGGTAATGCCGCGGATGTTGGAAAAACTCCAGGCCCTGGGTTGCAAGAAAGGGGTCGTGGGGCTGGTGCTGCCGACCGGCTACTCGTTCAACCTCGACGGCACGGCGATCTATCTGTCGCTGGCGGCGATCTTCATTGCCCAGGCCTGCAACATCGACCTGACGCTGACCCAGGTCATCACCATGCTGGCGATCATGCTGCTGTCGTCAAAGGGGGCCGCGGGTGTGACCGGCAGCGGGTTTGTCGCCCTGGCCTCGACCTTGACGGTCATCCACGACATTCCCCTGGCGGGCCTGGCCCTATTGATCGGGATCGACCGGTTCATGTCCGAAGCGCGGGCGTTGACCAGCCTGGCGAGCAACGCCGTTGCGACCGTGGTGATCTCCCTCTCGGAGAATGCCTGTGACCGCGAAGTGCTGTTGCAGACCCTGGATGGCAAACCCGCCCTGACACAGACCCCGGCAACGGACTCGAGCTGGGACGGCGCGAAGGTCGCCAAACACATCTAGCCGCTCACGGCTGACTCGACAGCACCGCAAGCTCATTCGATACCTCTGCGCCAGGCACACTTCAGCGTGTTGCCTGGCGGGTGGGAGGGCGTGTGCCTGGGTGTCTGCCAAGCTACTCATAACAACAAGAGATCTGACATATGCTCGCTTTACTTGGCTTGGCCATGGTGGTGGTCTTCACCTTCCTGATAATGACCAAACGGTTGTCCCCGATTGTCGCCCTGACGGTAGTGCCCATCGTCTTTGCCGTGCTCGGCGGCTTTGGCGGGACCACCGGCAAGATGATGCTGGACGGCCTGAAAATGGTCGCGCCCTCGGCGGCACTGCTGTTGTTCGCGATCCTGTTTTTCGGCCTGATGATCGACGCCGGTCTGTTCGACCCGCTGATCCGCAAGATCCTCAAGCGGGTCAATGGCGACCCGATGAAAATCGCCGTGGGCACCGCGCTGCTGTCGCTGTTGGTGGCACTGGACGGTGACGGCACGACGACCTACATGATCACCTGTGCCGCGATGCTGCCGCTGTATAAGCGCATCGGCATGAACCCGATGATCCTGGCGACCATTTCCATGCTCTCCCTGAGCATCATGAGCGGCATGACCCCTTGGGGCGGCCCGGCGACCCGTGCGATCGCAGCGCTGGGCCTGGATGCCGGTGAGTATTTCGTGCCGTTGCTGCCGACCATGATCGGTGGTGCGATGTGGGTGGTGTTCACGGCCTTCCTGCTGGGCCGTGCCGAGCGCAAGCGCATTGGTAACGTCCAGCTGCAAAGCGGTGGCGGTGACTGCTACATCAACGCGATCATCGAGGACACGCCACACAAGCGCCCGAAACTGGCCTACGTCAACCTGCTGCTGGTGGTCGCGGTGATGGTCGCGCTGGTGATGGGGCTCATGCACTCGGCGATTCTGTTCCTGATCGGTTTCGTCCTGGCGCTGATGATCAACTATCCGCAACTGGATATTCAGAAGGAGCGCATTCTCGCCCATTCGGGCAACGCCATGACCGTGGTCCTGCTGGTGTTTGCCGCGGGCATCTTCGCCGGGATCTTCTCCGGAACGAAAATGGTCGATGCCCTGGCGCAAACCCTGGTCGATTGGATTCCGCCTTCCTGGGGCCATCTGTTCCCGCTGGTGGTGGCGATTACCAGCATGCCGCTGACCTTCGTATTGTCCAACGATGCCTACTACTTCGGGGTCGTGCCGATCCTGGCCAACGCCGCCGCTGCCTACGGGATCGATCCGGTGGAAATTGCCCGGGCTTCCATTCTCGGCCAGCCGGTGCACCTGATGAGCCCGCTGGTGGCCTCGACCCTGTTGCTGGTGGGCATGGTCGACCGCGACCTGGGCGACTTCCAGAAAGCCACCGTCAAATGGGCGGTGCTCACGTCCCTGGTGATTACCGCGCTGGCCCTGCTGACCGGGGCACTGACGCTGTTTTCCTGATTCACCCGACAACCTTGTTTTCCTGCCTGACACGCCCCCTGCAAATGGGGGTGAGAAGGCCTGCACGCCCAATAACAACAACGAGTAGCCAGACATGACCATTTTGCTGACCCGCGGGGCTTTGTTTCCAATCCTTGGCCTGTTGCCCCTGGCCACGGCCAGCGCCGAAGGTTTCATCGATGACAGCAAGCTGAAGCTGCAATTGCGCAACGTCTACTTCAACGAAAATTTTCGCGACGAGCACGGTATGAGCGCCCGGGCGGCGAGGACCGCCAAGAGTGAGCGCACCGAATGGGCCCAGGGCTTCCTGCTGGATTACCAGTCAGGCTTTACGCCGGGCACCCTCGGCTTCGGGGTCGATGCCCTGGGCCTGCTCGGGGTCAAGCTCGATTCCGGGCGTGGTCGCAGTGGCACCGGCCTGCTGCCGGTGCATGACGACGGTCGCGCCGCCGACGAGTTCGCCAGTGCGGGCATGACCGCCAAGGCCCGGCTGGCCAAAACCACACTCAAATACGGCACCTTGCTGCCCAAGACCCCGGTGCTGGTCTACAACGATGCGCGGCTGTTGCCCCAGACTTACCAAGGCACCCAGATCAGCAGCAACGACATTGACAACCTCACCGTCACCGGCGGGCACCTGGAGCGTTTCAAACTGCGGGATTCGAGCGACAGCATGCCCATCGTGCCGGACGGCTACGGCGGCGATAAGTCCGGTGACTTCAGCTATGCCGGCGCCGACTACAAGCTGGGCAAGCACATCCGCCTGAGCTACTTCTATGGCGAGCTGGAGAATTTCTATCGACAGAACTTCGTTGGCATCCAGCATGATCTGCCCCTGGGCGCCGGGGTATTGACCAGCGACCTGCGCTACTTCAACAGCGTCGACTCGGGGTCGGCCTACGGCGGCAAGATCGACAACGACATGCTCAGCGGGTCGCTGTCCTACGCCGTTGTCGGCCACACACTGAGCGCCGGTTACCAGACCCTCAGCGGCGAGGCGGGCCTGCCTTACGTCAGCGGCGCCACGGTGTACTCCTTCAGCAACGTCGGGATCGGCAAGTTCATCGAGGAAGACGAGAAGACCTGGATGCTCGGTTACGGCTACGACTTCGCGCGCCTCGGTGTGCCCGGCCTGACATTCTCCACCCGCTACCTGAGCGGCAACGACGGTAAGTCCGACACCGCGGTCAAAGAGTGGGAACGTGACGCAGAGATCGCCTATGTGGTGCAGCAGGGTACGTTCAAGGGGCTGGGGGTGAAGTTGCGAAACTACGTCTATCGCTCGGACTTTTCCCGTGGTCGTGACAGCAACCGGGTCTACTTTACCTACGACATCGCGCTTTGGTAGGGCATGCAGTTCACCTAAGAAACAACGATGGATTTGGTAGGTCATGCAGTTCACCTAAGAAACAACGATGGACCTGTGGCGAGGGAGCTTGCTCCCGCTCGGCTGCGAAGCAGTCGTGAACCGGCGGGTGCGGTGTGTCTGTGTTACGCGTTCGGCAGGTTTTGGGGTCGCTTCGCGACCCAGCGGGAGCAAGCTCCCTCGCCACGGTTTTCTCAGTGGCCCCGCGCTCATCACGGTGGCCCGGTTCGATTCTTTGCGACATCATTGCGTCAATTTTCTTTGGGGCAATGCCCGTCGAGGCCGCTGTGGATCGAAACCGAGACCGACGCAACAACCTTTCCCTGGATGGCCTGAATTTTTTCCTCGCGGATGTGCGCGATGGCTTGGGCCCTTACCTGGCGATCTACCTGCTGGCGGTGCATCGCTGGGACCCGGCCAGCATTGGCGTGGTGATGACGGTGGCGGCCATGGCCGGGCTTGTCGCCCAGGCGCCCGCCGGCGCGTTGATCGACCGGGTGCGCAGCAAGCGTGCCGTGGTGGCCGTGGCGGCATTGGCGGTGACGCTGGGGTGCCTGGTGCTTCCGTTCACGTCGTCCTTTGGCCTGGTGGCATTGACCCAGGCCATCGGCGCCGTGGCAGCGTCAGTCTTTGCGCCGGCCATCGCGGCGATTTCCCTAGGCATTACCGGCGCCAAGGCCTTTACACGGCGCACGGGGCGCAACGAAACATTCAATCACGCGGGCAATGCCTGCGCCGCGCTGCTGGCGGGTGGGTTCGCCTGGTTGTTCGGTCCCATCGCGGTGTTCTACCTGATGGCCGCCATGGCATTGGCCAGCATCGTGGCGGTCAATTGCGTGTCCGCCGAGGCCATCGACCATGACGTGGCACGGGGCCTGGAGGCGGGGCAACTGGTTCACGGTCCTGTACCCTCGACGCTGCGGGTCCTGCTGGATAACCGTACGCTGCTGTTGTTCGCCATTTGCTGCGGGCTGTTCCACCTGGCGAACGCGGCGATGCTCCCGCTGGTCAGCCAGAAGCTCGCCCAGGCCAATGTGCACCTGGCCACGCCGTTGACATCGGCTTGTATCGTTGCGGCGCAACTGGTCATGGTGCCCATGGCGTGGCTGGTGGGGGTCAAGGCCGATGCCTGGGGCCGCAAGCCGTTGCTGCTGGCCGGCTTCCTGATCCTGCCCATGCGCGGCGTGTTGTACGTGCTCTCGGACGACCCCTACTGGTTGGTGGCGGTGCAACTGCTGGACGGTATCGGTGCCGGGTTGTTCGGCGCGCTGTTTCCCCTGGTGGTCAAGGACCTGACCCAGGGCACCGGGCGCTTCAACGTCAGCCTCGGGGTGTTGTCGACGGTGTTCGGGCTCGGCGCCGCGTTGAGCAACAGCCTGGCCGGCTTCGTGGTGCAAGGGGCTGGCTACAGCGCGGCGTTCCTGACCCTGGCGGCGATTGCCGCGCTGGCATTCGGCCTGTTGCTGGCGATGCCCGAGACCTTCAGGCCAAGCCGCGTGTCCCAGGCCGACCCCCTTGCGGTGCCCGACGGCGGGGTCGCCTGAGGCCGCGTACCCGGTTCGACCCCGCGCTGTTCAAGCCCGGGCGGGGTCGCTGGGGTGTTCCCGGCGAGACAACTGAAGCAGCAGTCCTGGTTCCGCTCTTGTGGCTGAAAGCGTCCAGCCATGGGCCTGGGCGATTTCCTGGCAGATCGTCAGGCCCAGGCCGGCGCCATGGTCGCGGCGATGGGGCCCGCGCCAGAAGCGCACGAATAGCTGGGGCAGTTGCTCCCGATCAACCCCAGGGCCCCAATCGCGTACGCTCAAGTGATCCCTGGCGATGTCCACTCGCACCTCGGTGCCTCGAGGGGCGTGTTGGAGGGCGTTCTCCAGCAGGTTTTTCAGCAAGGTGAAGAGGGCGCTGCGATCAGCCTGCCAGGGGGCAACGCCCGTGCAATCGTCGGCCAGCACCAGGCGTACGTCGACGGCTTCGGCCATGCGCTGTAGATAGTCGGCGGCTTCCTTCGCGACATCGGCCAGTTCGACCGCGGCAAACCTATAGTTCTGCGCCTCGCTGGCTTCGGTCAACAGCAGCAGTTGCTGGGCTTGGCGGGTCATGTGGGCGACGTCGTTGAGGAGCGCGCTGCGATCGGGACTGTCTGCCATCAATTCGATCTGCGCGCGTATCAGCGCCAGCGGTGTCTTCAACTCGTGCGCCGCGGTCGCCAGAAATTCCTGCTGGATCCGGTAGCCATTTTCCAGGCGCTGGAGGACCCGATTGAAACTGTCCACCAGTGGCAAGACTTCGGAAGGTACGCGGCTGACCTGCAAGCGCGAATGCAGCGAGCGAGGCGAGATGGCCGCAGCCGACTCGGACACTTCGCGCAAGGGCTTGAGCGTGTAACCCAGGATGACATAGGCGCAGGCACCAAAGACGAAGAGCAGTACCAGGCTGAACAGGACGATGCCGGCCCCCATGAAGGGCAGCGCGAAGGCGCCGTGAAAGAGGTCCATCAACCGTTCGCTGACGGCAAGCTGCAGGAACCAGGTCTGGCCGTCGTGTTCGACTGGCGCGGTGGCACCGTACATCAAGATGCCCTGGCGCTCGAACTTGAACGGTTCGTGCCCCAAAGTGCGCAGCGAGGCACTCGCCGGCCAGAAGGTCGCATTGGTGGACGCCAGGGCCACGTTTGCCGAGGCGTCCAGCACGCGGTAGCCGATCTCCTGTCCCATGCTGTCATAGGTCCAGATTCGATCCGCCTCGCTGGGGTCGAATCCGACCGGGCGCCCGCCAGCATCGAACTGGAGTTTCTCCGCCAGCTCCTGGGTGCGCTCGGCCATGTTCATGACCGACAGGATGTCGCTCTGTGAGCTGATCAGGGCCAACGCCGCCGACACGATCAACAGAATGCTCAGCGCCACGCCGGCAATATAGGCCAGCAGCACCTTGAACCGGAGGCTACTCAACCACGTCGACCTGGCGGAGCGCATAACCGAGACCTCGCAGGTTGACAATGCGTTGGCGGGAGCCGATGGCAAGCAGCTTGCGGCGGATACGGTGCAGGGCCACGTCCAGGGCGTTTGGCGTGACCGCCTCGCTCAAACCCCAGCCCGCCGCCTCTATGCTGGCGCGACGGACGATTTCCCCAGGCTTGCGCAACAGCAGCAACATGATCTGCATTTCCGCCGGTGCCAGGGTAATGCTTTCATTCGCACAGCACAGAGTGCCGGTCTCGGGTTGCAGGCTCAGGTCACCGTGGCTGGGCGCCAGTGGGCGACAGTCCACGGGGCGCCGCAGCAAAGCCCGCACCCGGGCGACCATTTCATCCATGGCAAACGGCTTGGGCAGATAGTCATCGGCACCGGCATCGAGCCCTTGTACCCGATCATGCAGGGCATCCCGTGCCGTGAGCACCAGGCACGGCAGGCCAAGCCCGGCGCTGCGCAGGCGCTTCAACAAGACCAGCCCGTCGCCGTCCGGCAAGCCGCGATCGAGGATCAGCGCCTGGTAGGGCACCCGCTGGATGGCCGCCCATGCACCGTCCATGCGGTTGATCACATCGACGGCGATCCCGGCGTTCGTCAATCCCGTGCTGACCAGTTGGGCCAAGCGTTCGTGGTCCTCGACCAACAGAATGCGGCTCATCAGAAGCGGTACAGGTAGCCGAACAGCGCGCTGTTTTCGGTAGAACGATCTACCAGCGGGCTGTCCTTGATCTCGCTGGCGAAGCGGGTCGCCTTGATATCGAGGAACACAGAGTGGTGCTTATCGAACATGTAGTTTCCCCGGACGCCAAACTCGGTATTGAGGGCGGACTTGCCATCATAGGCCGCGCGATCGATGCGGGCTTCACTGTCGCGTACGCCAAAATAATAATCGACGTATTTCTTGTCCTGCCACATCGCCGTCACGTGGGGCGTGAGGGTGATGCGGTCGTCGAGTCGCCAGGTCCGCTCCAGGCCCAGGTTGAAGCGCTGCCCCTTGCTGTTGCCCGATACATCCGCCAGCCACTCGGCGTGGGCGTCCACCCAGTCGGTGTGCCACTGCACTTTCGCTCCGGCCCAGAAGCTGCTTTTACGGTCGCTCATGCCATCGAAAACCCGCGAGTCATCGGCATCATAGCCACTGAAGTCGTACTGGCCCACGAGGCTGAAATCGATGTGCTGGGTGTCGTTGATCTCGAGCTGCGACAGCTTGGCCTCGGCGTTCGGGCCGAACACCCGCAGGTATTCGTTCTCGAAGTAGATCAGCGGTATCGCCTTGTTGTCACGATCGATGCCGGTATAGGGCTGCTGGCTGCTGATGGCGCCGACCCCCAGCCCCCAGGACGAAGACGGTTTGGCGGTTTCAGGTTCGGCGGCCTGTGCGGCCAGCGCTGAAGGGGGCGCAGTGAGTAGGATCAGGCTCGGGATGGTGGAAACGGCTAAGCGCAGCAAATGCATGGGGTGCTCCAACGGGACAGGATGAAATGCGCGCCTATCGTTGAGCGTCTTCCCTTACCGGATACTTACGGTTATTTGTCGAAAGCTTGACCTCGATCAAGGCAAATACATATTCCCGCTTCATGGCCGTTATATGTGCCAAGCGGTGCAATATCAGGGGTGATGGCTATTTGGTATTGCGCTAAGATCACGTCAAGTCAGCGTGTATAACAGCCTTCTTACAATAAGTTCACGCGTCACTAATTCATTTTTAAATGAGGCTTGAACGGAAATGCTCAGGAATGCACCGCTGCGTCTGAAACTTTTATTGATCCTGCTCCTTCCCTTGTTGGGATTCCTGATTTTGGCCGGCGTCTTTGTCGTGGATAACTACAAGACACTGCGCGATATGGACGCCACGGTCACCGCCAGCGCCACGGCGCAGAAGTTGAGCCAACTGATTACGGTATTGCAGCGTGAACGCGGCGCCAGCGGGGTGTTCCTGGGCAGCGCGGGCAAGTCCATGGGTGAGCGGATGGCCCAGGCGCGCCAGGATTCCAATGCTTCTGTCGAGGTGGTGAGCCGGTTGTCTGCGTCGGGGAGCGCGCAATTGGACAACGTCCTCCAGGCCTTGGCGCAACTGCCCGCCATTCGTGGGCAAGTGGATAAGTTGGGTATCAGCAGCACCGAATCGGGTGTTCGTTATACCGAGATCATTCAAGCGCTCGTGGGCTATACCCACTCTTTGGAAGCGACGATCAATAACGCCACCATTGTTCATGCACTCGGTGCGCTCAATCAGTTTATCGAGATGAAAGAGCGGGCTGGACGCGAGCGGGTCGTGCTGGGCCTGGTATTCAGCCAGGACCGTTTCGACGAGACATTGTTGTCGCGCTTTAGCCGTAATCTCGGCGAGTTCTCGGCTTATTCCGACGCATTCCGTCGCCAGGCCCAGCCAGCCTTGCTTCAACAGTTTACCGAGCAGATGCTCAAACCCGCTGCGGTCGAAGTGGGCAAGTTGCAGCGCCTGGCTTTCGAAGTGCCATTGGGGCAGTCGCTGGGCATCAAGCCAGAGGCCTGGTTTGAACTCTCCACTCAGCGCATCGACATGATGGGCCAAGTGGAGGAAGCCCTCGGTCAAAACGTCAGCCGCCTGGCGGTACACGGGCGCGATGAAGCCAGCCGTGCGTTGTGGTTGACCCTCGGTGCGGTCGTCGTGGCGCTGCTGGCGGTGACGGTGCTGTCGTATGTGATCATCCGTATGATCGATTTGGCGGTACGCGATGTGAACCGGGCCCTGAACGGCCTGGCACAACGTGATCTCACTGCCAGGGCCACGTACGAGGGTCGGGATGAATTCGGCCAGATCTCGCGCAACCTCAATCGCATGGCGCAGGAGATCAGCGAAGTCGTGCAGGAAATCGGCAATGCCACGGCGCAGGTGGCCACCGCCGCGCAAGAGTCTTCCACGGTGACGGTCCAGACCAGTGCGAGTGTCGAGCAACAGCGCCAAGGCACCGAGCAGGTGGCCACCGCGATCAATCAGATGAGCGCCACGGTGCGCGAGGTGGCGCAAAGTACCAACGATGCGGCGCACATGTCGCAACAGGTCAACCTCAGCACGGCGCAAGGGCGCGTGGAAATCGAAAGTACCATCGGGCTGATTCGTCAATTGTCCGGGCAGGCCGAGGAGACCGCGGGGATC
This sequence comes from Pseudomonas sp. FW305-28, assembly GCF_017351395.1. Taxonomy (NCBI): domain Bacteria; kingdom Pseudomonadati; phylum Pseudomonadota; class Gammaproteobacteria; order Pseudomonadales; family Pseudomonadaceae; genus Pseudomonas; species Pseudomonas sp. FW305-28. Next base: position 18,745 of record NZ_JACNDD010000028.1, on the reverse strand, counting down.
ATTGGTGATCTCAAGCTGGAAAGCGATGCGATCTCTTCCGTGCTCGACGTGATTCGCGGCATTGCCGAACAGACCAATCTGCTGGCGCTCAATGCGGCGATTGAAGCGGCGCGGGCCGGTGATCATGGGCGCGGGTTTGCGGTGGTCGCCTCCGAGGTGCGCACCCTGGCACAAAAGACGCAGGAGTCCACGGGCAACATTCAACAGATGATCAGCAACCTGCAAGCCGGGTCGGATCGTGCGGCGCTGTCCATGCAGCAGACCCTGGACAAGGCTCAGGACGGGGCGAGCAAAGTCGAGCGCGCGGGGACGTTGTTGGTGGAGATCGCCGAGGGCGTGGCGACGATCAGCGACCGTAACATCCAGATCGCCTCCGCAGCCGAAGAGCAGAACGCGGTGTCCGAGGACATCAATCGTAACGTGAACGAGATCAATGACCTGGTGATCCAGGTGAGTGCCGGTGCCGAGCAGACGGCCATCACCAGCCAGGAACTGGCGCGCCTGGCCGAGTACCAGCAACAGTTGGTCAATCGCTTCAAGGTCGCCTAGTTCCTGCGGCCCCGGGCCTTTGGCGCAAGGCCCGGCTGTGCGTTCAAACGATATCGTCGATCAGGATGTGGCGCTCGCCGCGGCTGCACTGCTCGATCCGCGCTTCGACCTTGTAGACCTGGCGCAGCATCGACTCGGTGATCACCTCGGCGCTCGGGCCGCTGCCCTGGGCGGTGCTGTCGGCGATGACCAGCACTTGGTCGGCAAAGCGCAGCGCCTGGTTCAGGTCATGGATGGCGATGAACACAATGACCTGGCGTTTGCGCGCCAGGGCCCGCATGAAATTCAGCACCTGGACTTGCCGATGCATGTCCAGGGCGCTGGTCGGCTCATCCATCAACAGGATTTCCGGTTCGCGCACCAGGGTCTGGGCGATCGACACCAGTTGCTGCTGTCCGCCGCTAAGCTCTCCGAGATTACGGAACGACAACTCAGTGATGCCCAGCGCGGCGAGAATGTCATCCACCCGCTTCAGTTCGTCATCGTGGACGACCCAGCCCGGCGTGAGCTGCTTGCGCGCCAGCAGCACCGACTCGTACACCGTCAACCGGGCGCTGGCGTTCAAGCCCTGGGGCATGTAGCTGATACCCTGCGGTCCTTTTTTCGAGCCCTCCAGGATCACCTGCCCGGGGCCGTCGATCAACCCGGCCATGCGCTTGAACAAGGTGGATTTGCCCGCCGCGTTGGGGCCGACTACCGCCACCACCTGGCCGCCGACAAAAGCTGCCGTGGTCACGCCGTGAATGACCGTGCGCTGGCCATAGCGGGCCCCGAGATTCTCCAGCCGGATCGTTACCATGAGTTTTTCTTCCCGCCGAGAATCAAGGATATGAAGAAGGGCACGCCGATCAGCGATGTCACCACACCGATGGGGAAAATGGCCCCAGGGATCAGGGTTTTGCTGATCACCGAACTGGCGGACAGAATCAGGGCACCGGTCAGCAACGACGCCGGCAGGAAGAACCGTTGGTCTTCACCGATCAGCATCCGCGCGATGTGCGGGCCGACCAGGCCGATGAAGCCGATCGTGCCGACAAACGCCACCGGGAACGAGGCGAGCAGGCTGACCATGATCAGCGTCTGAAAGCGCAGGCTGCGCACGTTGATGCCGAAACTCGCGGCCTTGTCGTCCCCCAACCGCAGCGCGGTCAAGGCCCAGGCGCGCCGGGCGAAAACCGGCAGGGTGACGAGGATCACCAGGCAGATCACCCCGAGTTTGGGCCAGGTGGCTTTGGTCAGGCTGCCCATCGTCCAGAACACCACGGCGGCCACGGCTTGCTCGGTGGCGAAGAATTGCACCAGCGCCAGCAACGCATTGAAGGTGAACACCAGGGCGATGCCAAGCAGCACGATGGTCTCGGCGGTGACACCGCGGCGCAGGCTCAGGAAGTGGATCAACAATGCCGACAACATGGCCATGATGAACGCGTTCACCGGCACCATGTACTGCGCCGCCAATGGGAACAAGGCCACGCCAAACGCCAGTCCCATGGCAGCACCAAAACTGGCGGCAGCGGAAATGCCCAGGGTGAACGGGCTGGCCAGCGGGTTGTTGAGGATCGTCTGCATCTGCGCGCCGGCCAGCGACAACGCGGCGCCGACCGCGACAGCCATCAGCGCCACAGGCAGGCGGATGTCCCACATCACCACGCGAACCTGGGGCGAAGCGCTGTCCGGCGAAAACAGTGCGCCGAGCACTTCGTCGAGGCTGTAGCGTGCCGGCCCGAGGGCCAGGTCGAGCAGGACGCTGCAAATCAGCAACAGCGTGAGCCCGCCGAGAATGAGCCGCTTGCGCAGCACCAGGCGCCGGTAGGTGTCACGTTGCATCACCAGGGTTTCGTTCAACGACGTCATGGTTTGTCCTCGGTCTGGTCCAGGCTGACGGCGTAACCCGGCTCATAAGGAACTGGCAGGAACTGCTCGTGCAGTTGACGGAACGAGGCGTCCGGGTCCAGGTCGGCGAATAACGTCGGGTGGAACCACTTGGCCAATTGCTGGATGGCCACGAACTGATAGGGGCTGTTGTAGAACTGATGCCAAATGGCGTGGAACGCCTGGTCGTCCTGGGCCTTGATGCCGGCGTAGGCCGGTCGCCGGGTGTACCACGCCAGTTTTTTTCTGGCTTGGGCCATGTCCGCCCCGGGGCCGACGCCGACCCAATGGCCACCGGGTGCAAAGGCTTCCCAGTTGGCACTGGTGACCACCACCTGTGCCGGGTTGGCGACCACCACTTGTTCGGCATTCAACTGGCCGAACGTGGTGGGGATGATGCCTTTGGCGATGTTGTCGCCACCGGCCATTTCGACGAACAGGCCGAAATTCTCGTTGCCGAAGCTCAGGCAGCAATCATCGGTGTAGCCGCCGATTCGCTCGATGAAGACCTTGGGCCGGGCAGGGTGGCGCGCTTCAATGACGTCGGTGACCCGTCGAATCTGTTGGTTGCGAAAATCGATGAAGGCTTCGGCACGGGCTTGCTTGCCGAACAGTTGGCCGAACAGGCGCATGGTCGGCTCGGTGTTCTGCATCGGGTTGTTGCGAAAGTCCACGTAGACCACCGGGATGCCCAAGGCGTCGAGCTTCTCGATGTAGCGCGCATCCTCGGTGGCGTGCTGGGCTTCGATATTGAGGATGATCACATCCGGACGCTGGGAGATGGCCTGTTCGATGTCAAAGGTGCCGTCCTCGAACCCGCCGAAGGTCGGGATCTTGGCAATCTCGGGAAATTTGCGCAGGTAGGCGCCGTAGGTGTCCGGATCCGACTGGATCAGGTCCTTGCGCCAACCGACGACGCGTTCGATGGGGTTTTGCGTGTCCAGTGCCGCCACCAGGTACAACTGGCGGCCTTCGCCGAGGATCACCCGCCTGACCGGGAGATGGACCTTGACCTGGCGCCCGAGCAGGTCGGTCACGCTGCCCAGGGCAGGGTCCGCCTCGGCGGCCAGTGCACTGCGGGGCGTCAGCGAAAGAAACGACACACCGAGCAGCCCGGTGAACAGCAGGGCGGCAAGGGTGTGAGGGCGGCGAAAAACGGTAACCATGGTTCATGCCTTTACGAAAGCCGGACCGGACAACGGCGCAAGTCGCCGCCCCGGCCCGCAGGTTTCAGAAATCAACGGTGGCGGATAACAACAGCGTGCGCGGTGCGCCTTGGGAAAACGCGCCATAGGACGCGACCCCCGACCAATAGGCGCGGTCAAAGACGTTCTGCACCGTGGCGCGAAATGTCGTGGGCCGTTCGGCAATGCGCGTGGCATAGCGGGCACCGACGTCGAAGCGGGTCCAGGCATCCAGTTCCTGGGTGTTGGCCTGGTCGACGTACTGGCTGGCGGTGTAGATCGCGCCGCTGGTCAGCGTCAGCCCATCGATGCCCGGGGTGTCCCACTCGGCCCAGAGGTTGGCCTGGACCTTGGGCACGCCCACCGGTGTATTGCCGCGGTTGGCGGCCACGCTGGTGCGGGTCAGTTCCCCATCGAGTAGCGTCACGCCACCGAGCAGGCGCGTGCCCTTGGCAATCTCGCCGGACAGGTTCAGTTCCACGCCACGGTTGCGTTGCTGGGCCTGGACCGAAAACACCCTGGACGACAATTCGCCGCTGGGTTTCTTGATCTGGAACAGCGCCAGCGTGGCCATGAAACGCTCGTAGTCGAGCTTGAGCCCGATCTCCTGCTGGCGGGAAATGTAGGGTGAAAAAACTTCGTCGGCGTTCGTGGCGGCAGCCGGTGCGATGTCGCCCTTGCTCAGGCCTTCGATGTAGTTGTAGTACAGCGCGACATGGTCCCAGGGCTTGGCGACGATACCGAGCAGTGGGGTGGTCTTGCTTTTGTCGTAGGACGGGGTGGCAACGGTGGTGTTGTAGTTGTCCGACTGGATGTTTTGTCGGCGCAATCCGAGGGTGAGTTGCAGGCGCTCATCGAGCACCGACAAGGTGTCGGCCAGGGCGACGCCCGACAGTTCGCTCTCGGAGATTTTTGGCGTGTGAGGTTCGGCGATGTTGGGCCTGGGTCGATCGACCGGGTGATAGATGTTCGAGAGGATAACGGGGCCGGAAACAATGCCCCGGGACAATTCATCGCGATAACGGCTGACTTGCAGCACCGCGCGGTGGCTGACCGGCCCGGTGTCGAAGCCCAGGCGTGCGCCGGCATCGACGGTGTAGCGTTGGACGTTGAATTTGTAATAGCCGGGAACCGATGACGTGTCGCCGGCGGCGTTGATGATGGTCGGGGTCTGGTCGGACATGCGCTCGACCTCGGATTTTCCACCGCCAGCGTGGGCAAACAGGGTCAGTTGGTCGCTGAGGTCGTACTCGCCACTCAGCAACGCCGATTTGTCCCGGGCCCGGGAGCGTCCCCAGTCCTGGCTGACACTGGTGCGGCCGTTGGCGGCGGAGGGGATTTGCACGCCAGAGTCGATCAGGAAAGGGCGGGAGGCGGCGTCGAATTTTTCATCCTGGCTGATCAGGTCCAGGGTCATGCGCAGGCGATCCCCTTGGTAATCCAGGGACATGGCGCCGGTACCGACGTCTCGGGACTGCTTGTCGATGGCCGTGTCACCCTGCTGCAGGCTACCGTTGAGCCTGATTCCGAACCGGCGTTCCTCGCCAAAGCGCCGACTGACGTCGAGGTGGCCGCCCAGTTGCGAGTTCGTGGCGTAGCGGCTGGTGAAGCGGGTCAGGTCCTCGTCGAGGGCGCGCTTGGGGACCACGTTGATCACTCCACCCACCGCGCTGTTGGGCGACATGCCATACAGCAGCGCGGCGGGCCCCTTGACCAGTTCGATGCGCTCGGCGTAATCGGTGAACACCCGGTAATTGGACGCCACGCCATACACGCCGTCGAAAGCCAACTCCCCGAGGTTGCCTTCCCCCAACGGAAAACCGCGGATGAAGAACGAATCGACGATGCCGCCCGCCTGGCCAGTGGAGCGCACCGAAGCGTCGCGTTCCAGCAAGTCGCCCACGGTGGTTGCCTGTTGATCCCTGATCATCGTCGAGGTGTAGCTGCTGACGCTGAACGGTGCATCCATCACATCGGCGTTGCCCAGCAGGCCGAGGCGTGCGCCGCGAGCGACCTGGCCGTTGGCGTCGGTAGGTGGCAGGTCGCTGCTGCGTCTGCCGGCGGCGTCGACGCTGATCTGCGGCAGGGACACCTGGCGCAGCACCAGTGTGTAGCTGCCATCGTCGCGGGCAACCATTTCCACGCCGCTGTCGGCCAGCAGCTGGGTGAGTGCTTGCGTGGCCGGATAAGTGCCGGAAAGCCCCGGGCTGACCAGGCCCTCAGTGATCGAGGGCTGGAACGACAAGGCAATGCCGGCGGTCACCGCAAAGCTCGACAGGGCAGGGCCGAGCGGCCCCGGGGCGATGTCATAGGCGCGGGGGGCGACGGCTTCCAGTTGTGCGGGCACGGCGGCGAAGGCGAACGGCCCGGTGACCGTGCTCAACGCAAGGCTCAACAGCACACTGCGCATGACGGGCTTGGACGGACGATCCGGACGCAGGGGCCGCGCAACGAGCATGGATGGATGACCCTATGGACGAGATGAAATGGTTATTCCTTTCTTTGCCAGTTGAGATCAAAAAAAGTATCACCCGAGCAGCAAATAATTTTTGTGGGGTCAGGCCGGGGAAAGCGTCACCCAGTAACCGCTCAAATGACCGGTGACCAGGACCGGGTAGGTTTGCACCAGCATGTTGAGCGTGCGCTGGGTATCGCTGATGGGAAACGCGCCGGACACCCGCAGCTCGGCAATGGCCGGGTCGCAACGCACGAAGCCGCGGCGATAGCGCGCCAGTTCGGCGACGAAATCCGCCAGGCGCATCCTGTCGGCCATCAGCATGCCTTGGGTCCAGGCGCTGGCGTTACGATCTGTCGGGGTCAACGGGCCGAAGGCCTGGGACGAGAAGTCGGTACGCTGTCCGGCGTTGACGATGAGCGGCGCGGCCTGGCGAGCCTCGGTCAATTCAATCCGCACTGCGCCTTCGAGTACCGCCAGATGGGTGCGCGATGGCAGTTGGCGCACGATGAACCGCGTACCCAGGGCCTGCATCCAGCCCTCGCGGGTGCTGACCAGGAACGGTCGGGCCTGGGGTGAGGCATCCGGCGCGGTCTGCACCAGGACTTCCCCTTCGCGCACATGGAGGAGCCGCTGGCGGGTGTCGAACAGTACGTCGATGGCCGTGCCGGTATTGAGGGTGAGGTGAGAGCCGTCGGCCAGGGTCAACTCGCGGCGCTCGCCGATGGCGGTGCGGTAGTCGGCGGACCATTGCTGCGATTGCGCCAGTTTCCAACTGCCCCAACCGACAGGCACCGCTGCCAGCAGCAACGCCAGTTTGCCGAGGGCCGCGCGTCGTTCGGGGCTGCTTGGGCGATCCAGCGCCGACATCGCCAATGCGCGTGGCAAGCCGCCGAGCTTGCTTTGCAGCAATTGCGCACGAGACCAGGCCCGGCCGCGCTCGGGGCTGCTGGCCCGCCAGCATTCCCATTCGGCGCGCTCGGTGTCACTGAGGTCGCTTTCGCTCAAGCGCATCAGCCATTCGGCGGCTTCTTCGAGGACCTTGGGGTCGAGCGGCGGCTCACGGCGACGAGTGAGCATTCATTCCACCAACATCAAGCACTGCACGAATGCCTGCTTCATGTAGCGCTTGACCGTGATCAGCGAGACGTTCAGCTGTTGGGCGATGTCGTCGTATTTCAGGCCGCCGATTTGCGACAGCAGGAACGCCCGCTTGACCGGCGCCGGGAGGGTGTCGAGCATGGCGTCGATTTCGTGCAGGGTTTCCAGCACCAGAAAGCGCAATTCCGGGGAGGGCACTTCCTGGGCCGGCAAATGCGCGAGCGCCTCCAGGTAGGCACGTTCCAGGGCCTTGCGCTGATACCAATTGATGAGAATGCCCTTGGCCACGCAGCTCAGGTAGGCCCGGGGCTGGTCGATGGCCGTGACTTGGGAGGCGAGAATGCGCGTGAAGGTGTCTTGCGCCAGGTCCGCCGCATCCATGGCGTTGCCCAGCTTCTTCTTCAGCGTGTTGTACAGCCAGCTGTGATGGCCGGCGTACAGGTCTTCGATCACGCGCAGATGCTGGTCGTTGTTCGCGGGCAGGGTTTCGCTCATGGCTGCGACTTTTTTGCAATTGAGAAGTATTCCCAATGCTAAAGGACAACTTGCTCGCGACGCAAGCGGCATCGACTGGGAGCGAGCTTGCTCGCGATAGCGGTGTGTCAGTTTGCGGGGATGTTGGCTGTGCCGGCGCCATCGCGAGCAAGCTCGCTCCCACCGTTTTCGGGATGATGATGAGATTGAGATACACCCCGAATCCCCTGTGGTAGCGAGCTCCCACAGTTTTTTTTGAGCGTTCACAGATCAGGCGTCCACCATCGATCCTCTGTGGGAGCTGAGCTTGCTCGCGATAGCGGTATATCAGTTTGCAGAGATGCTGGATTTACCGACGCCATCGCGAGCAAGCTCGGCTCCCACAGTTTTTTGAGCGTTCACAGATCAGGCGTCCACCATCGATCCTCTGTGGGAGCGAGCTTGCTCGCGATAGCGGTGTGTCAGCTTGCGGGGATGTTGGCTGTGCCGGCGCCATCGCGAGCAAGCTCGCTCCCACCGTTTTTGAGCAAAGCCCTGAACCATCCCTCAGGTGCGCGGCAGGTGCGCCAGCGCGGCCGCCAGGGTGTCGATTTCAGCTTCGGTATTGTAGGCGTGTACGGAGGCGCGGCTGACTTCCAGCAAGTCGCGTTGCTGCATGTCGAGCATCGTCGAGCGGAACGTCGATGTGCTGACGTTGATCCGTTTGGCCTGGCCCGCCAGCCATTGCTGGACCTGGGTCGCGCTGCCGTGTCGGTGAGTGAATGTGACGATGCCGGATTGGAGCGTGCCCTGGTCTTGAAGCGTCACCGTCGAAATCGCCGCCAGGCGTTCGCGCAAATGGCTGGCCAGGTGTTGGATGCGCTGCCACATCGGCTCGATGCCTTGGGCCAGAGCATATTCCACCGCCGCGCCGAGCCCCAGCTTGGCCGCCACGTTGCATTCCCAATTCTCGAAACGCTTGGCATCGCCACGCAGGCTGAACGTGTCAGGTGTTTGCAGCGAGGCGGCATGCAGGTCCAGAAAAACCGGCTCAAGGTTCTGGCACAGGGCCTTTTCGACATAGAGAAAACCCATGCCCCTGGGGCCGCGCAGGTACTTGCGGCTGGTCGCGGCGAGCATGTGGCAGCCGATGCGTTTCACATCGATCGGCATTTGCCCGACCCCTTGGCAGGCATCGAGCAGAAACAGCACCCCGGCGGCCCGTGCCAGGGCGCCGATCTGTTCGACGGGTTGGACCGGTCCGCCGTTGGTGGCAATCACCGGCAAGGACACCAAGGCGACGCGATCATCCTCCAGCAGCGTCTTGAGGGCCGGCAGCGACACCTGGCCGTGCTCATCGTTGGGAATGATCCGCAGCTCGATACCGCGGAGTTTCTTCAGTTGCAGGTAGGGGATGTAGTTGCCGGCGTATTCGGTGGTGGACGTCAGCACCACATCGCCGGGCCGCAGCGGCAATGAATAGAAGGCCATGTCCCAGGCGCGGGTGGCGTTTTCGATTACCGCGATTTCGTCGGGCTGGGCGTTGATCAGGCGGCCAATGGCGTTGTAGACATTGTCCAGCGCCGCGGCCTGTTGCCCGGCGGCCTCGTAACCACCGAGGCGCGCCTCCCGTTGCAGGTGGTTGGTCACGGCCTCGATCACCGGTTCAGGCATCAGTGCCGCACCGGCGTTGTTGAAATGGACCAGATGCGCGACACCGGGCGTATCGGCGCGCAGTTGTTCAACGTTCAAAGGGAAACTCCTTGATCAGTCCCCGGGTGGGGCGGGGCTGGCTTGCAGGCTCGCGGGCCAGTACCGCAAGGCAACGATGGGAATCAGGGCCAACACATAGGCCAGGCAAACGAACAGGTAGGTGTACTGCAGACCGTAGACCTGGCTGAGCAACCCACCGGCCGAGATGCCCGCGATCGAGGCGAATTGCGCGGTGCCCTGGGCAATGCCCAGCACCTGGCCTTGGCGTGCGCTGTCGGCGGATTTCGAGATCAGCGTCATCAGCACCGGTGTGGTAGCCCCCAGCAGCACGCCCCAGATGAAGTAGACGACGACAAAGACGATGGCATTGCGCGTGACCCCCGCCAGGGCAGTCAGGGCGATGCAACCGAGCACGATGTAGATGATGCGGTGCAAGGTGTCCTGCTGGGTACGGTGCTCGAAATAGCGCGACCAGGCGGTGGCCGAGAGGATGAAACCCAGCGCCAGCAAGCCGTAGCATAGGCCGACCACCGAGTTGCTGACGTCGAATACCGAGCTCACATACAAGGAAAATGAGGTCTGTGGCAGCATCCGGGCCAACAGCAGGATGCCCATGACCCACAGCAATGACAGCAATGGCGATCCTTGCCAGACACTGTCGGTACGGCTCGCTGTCGTCGGGGCCTGGCTGGTCGCGGGTTTTTTCACCGGAGGCACGTCCGGCAAGGTCACGGCGGCCACCACCGTGCACACCGCGCACAAGGCCGAGGCAATGATGTTGATCCAGAAGAAGGTGGCGTAGTCGAGGATCAGGCCCCCGACCACCGCGCCGAGCAATGAGCCGACGTTGGTGGATATTTGCAGGATCGCGAACAGCCGCGCCCGTCGCGAGGGGGCTTCGATGCTGACGCCATAGGCCTGGGCCGGGGCGATGTACCCGGCAAAGGCGCCCTGCAGGAAGCGCAGCACCAGGATGATCCAGATATCGCTGCACAGCGCCAGCCCGAGCTGCGTCAATGACAGGCCCGCCAGGGCGCGGATCATCATCAACTTGTGACCGTAGCGATCACCGATACGGCCCCAGAAGGCGCTGGTCAGAATGATGCCCAGCATCGGGCCGACATACACGGCGATGCTGGCGAAGCTGAAGACCGACTCCGAGGACGTCAGCCCGCGCAGGTGGACCGGCCAGAACGGCCCGCTCATTTCCATCGCGCCCATGGAGATCAGTTGGATCGCGAATAGAAGGTAAATCAGGATTCTGACGTTCGAACCCTGGATGGCACCTGCGTGGGACATGACTCAGCCTCGGTGGTTAAACGCTCGCAAGCGGGTTGGTCAGCGTGTGCTGTAAACGATAGTTGGAGTACTGCAACAGGTGCATGCGCAACAACGATCGGGTCGGCCACGGGTCCTGGATGAACGCCTGGCGTTCGGTTTCCCACAATGGCGCGGCGACACGCTCGCGCACGGCTTCGAACGCCGCCTCGGTTTCCTCCCGCAGCACCCTCCACAGTCGCGTGTCGTCCAACCCGTATTCCCGTGTCAGCCACAAGGCGATCTCGTGCAGGTGGGTGAGGAACGCCGCGTCGAGTACGAACATGCGCACCGGTTCGATATCTTCCACGAACACGGTCGGCAAGATGCCCGGCTGCACATGAGGTTGCAAGGTGTACCCGCGTTCCTCCAGCAGGGGCGCGTAGGTTCTGCCATCGCCGAAATCGCGGATCAGCAGGCTACGCGCTGTGCCATCGGGGGCAAAGAGCACCATGGTGTTTTGCTGATGGGCTTCGAGGCCGATGCCGTACATCAGGTAGATCGCGACCACTGGGCGGGTGACCACGGCGGCGTACTGCCGGAACCAGTCTTCAACGCCCTGGGCCTCGGCCCGAACCCCATCGCGCTCGATCAGGTCGGTAAATAGCGGACGGCCGCCGGGCAGGCGGGTGAACAACGAGGCCACGGTGATGGGCAGGCAGTCGTCGTTGCGTTCGAACGCCGCTCGGCTGGCGCGATAGACCACTGACAGGTGTCGTCCGGGAGCATCGTCCTGGGTGATCGCGTTGCGGTACCGCACGCCGATCTCTTCCGGGAAGATCTCGAGGCGCTGGTCGAAGCCGTTTTCGGCGGCGAGGATTTTCGTGATCACCGTGCTGATCCGCGGGCCCATGTGGATCGACTTGGCTTGCAGGCTGCGCAGCTCGCTGGTCATCCACACGGCGATGGGCAACTTGATCAGCGGCGCGGTCTCGTCCAGCACCGGCATCATGGTCCGATAGGACATGGTCGGCAGGGTCTGGAGGTCGGGGCCCTCGGTGATCAGGATGCCAGCTTCGATTTCCGCGGCAAAGGTCTTGAGTACGTAGGCCTGCAGATGCCAGGCATGGATGGGCAGCGGCAGCCATTGGTTTTCGTCCAGGCCCTTGGCATTGAGGGCGGCGGTCCACTGTGCCCATTGCGCCGGGAAGTTACTGGCGAACCAACGGTGGTAGCTGGTGACGTGGGGCATGCTTTCACTTTTGGCCATGTCGGCGCGCAATGCGGCGATGCGCAAGGGGACCTGGGCGTTGAACTCGGGGGACAGTTGTTCGACTTCCGCATCGCTGAGACCTGGACGGGATTTCCAGGTCGGATAATACGGATGGCCTTCCAGCGACCCCCATTGGTCCAACAGGATCGCGGCGTCCTTGGTGCTGGTGTGTTGGCGCAGGTAGTCGGTCAGGCTGGCGAGCCCGTGGCTTTCGGCGGCCTGGGCCAGGCGCGCGTTCCATTGCTGGCGATGCTGGCGGGCGTGGGCATCGTTCATCAGGCTGTTTTCCATGTCCGACTTGAGGCCGGCCACGCCTTCGTCGCTGGGTTCGAAGTCGAAGCTGTCGCGCAGCACGTCCAGCAAGTCCTGATGGCTGTGAATGACTTGGCGTACGCCTTCGTCGGTCAGTAGGGCCACGTCACCGTCACTGATCAAGGTGTCGGCGGGGGCCAGGGTAATCTGCGAGAAAAACAGCTGGGCCCGTGCATTTTTCAACGGGTAGGTCGCCTCGCTGCCGTCCGCGGAAAAGCTCAGGGCCGAACGGTCCAGGATGTTCTCGGCAAACAGGCAGCGAACCAAGCGTCGCATGGCGTTTTTGCGTGAATAAGTGACCAGTGTCTTGAAGTCATCCATATCGGTATCTGCTCGTCGATGAATAAGGAAGAGGGTGAAGCCCGGTTCAGGCCGAACGCGGCCAGTGGGTCGGGAAGTAGTCCAGCGCCGAGTCGCGCAAGCCTTCCATGTAGGCGATGCTCCACTGCAGGACTTCCTCGATGTAGGGGACTTTCAGTTCGAAACGCTTGGCCATTTCCACCAGCAGGACCAGGCCATAGGCGACGTCTTCATTGAAGGCTCGGCTCTGGCGCTCGATGACATAGCCGGGGCGGTTGCCGTCGGCCGGTACCATGGGCGCCAGGATGTCGTTGTAGGCGCGGTTGGTGCGTAGGATCGATAGCATGCTGCTGCGGTCGCGGATCTGCTCGCCGTAGGCCTCGACGATCTCCTGTTTCAAGGACTTGACCGAGGACAGGTCCACGCCCATGCGCTGGCTGATGACTGCGCACAGGTTCTGGCTTTCTTCATCCATGCGTTCGAGGAAATAGGCGCCCAATTCCGGACACTCGGTCCACCAGCACAGGCGTTGCGGGAAGATCTTGCGGTGCCACTGGCCGTAAGGGCCGATCAAGCCGTAGATCACCGAGCTGTGCATGATCGGATTGCCCGGGGTCAGGGTGATCTCCAGGTAATGGTCGAGCAGGGTCACGCAAGGGCCGTACAGCCTGCTGAGCATTTGCTGGAGCTGCTGGCGCGACGCCTGGGTTTCCCGGGCGTGGGTGGCGACATACAACTGGCTTTTGCCGCCGCCCATCTTCACCGAGCGTCCGGGTTTCAGGTCGAACGCCGTGTGCGGGACGTCCTTCATGCCCCAGATCACCAGGTTCGGTTTATCCGCCAGTGTGGCTTGGGCCAGCCAGTCGAAACCGCAGAAGCCTGGAATGGCACCGACGTACACCGGCTTGGTCGTGCTCAGGTACGGTGCGATGTCCTGCAGGACCTGCGGCCGGGCATGGGCCGGCACCGTGATGATGACGATGTCGGCGTCCTCGACGGCGACTTTTGCCTCGGTGGTCACCCGGTCCGGCCGCGCGCTCAGCGTCGAACCATCGGGCATCAACGCCTGAATGGGGGTTTGGCGGGCGTGGAGGTCGACGATGTCCTGATTGCTGGTGAGCAGCGACACCTGGACATCAGGCAATTGCTTGAACAGGACGGCATTGAGATGGCCGGTTCTGCCACCGCCGCAAATGGCGACTTTCAGCACGTTCATGAAGAGGCGTTCCTGTGTGGGTGGAGGGTCATGCGACGCTCAATTGCAGCGGCGCAGAACTGGATTCCAGCCATTGGGTCTTGCCCAGCCAGCCGTCCAGTTGCACGGCGACGCCTGGGTCGAGCAAGTCGCGCTCTTGCAGCCATTGATCGTCGAACACGGTGTGCAGGTACTTCTCGCCGCCGTCGGCGATCGGGACCACGACATTGCCGGTCAGCACACCTTTGTGAATGAATTCCAGGGCCTTGAAAATCGCCCCGCCGGTAGAGCCGCCCACCAGCAGCCCCAGGTTGCGAGCGATATAACGGGCGGTTTCGAAGGCTTGGGAATCGGTGACCTGGACGCCCAGGTCGATGCAGCTGTAGTCGAGCACCAGGCCCACGGTGTCGCCGGCCGGGGTACCGGTGCCGGATTGATAGTACGGGTAGCCGGGATGACCGAAGACAATGGAGCCGGCGGGTTCCACGGCGACGGTCACGGTGTCGGGGTTGTGCAGTTTCAGCCCGCGGGCGATGCCGGTCATCGAGCCGCCGGTGCCGACGCAACCGACGTAGGCGCCGACCTTGCCTTCCACCTGGGCAATGGTTTCGCGGACGAAGTCGCTGTAGCCGCCGGCATTGGCGGCGTTGTCCGACTGGTTCATGAACACCGCTCCTGGGATCTGTTGCGCGAGTTCGGCGGCCATCCGTTGGCGCTCGACTACCGCGACTTCATCCTCGCGATAATGGCCGGCGACAAATCGAACGTCGGCGCCCAGCGCTTTCATGACGGCGATCTTGTCCTGGGCGGCATGGTGGTCGACCACGGCGATAAAATGCAGGCCGAATTCGACAGCGGCCATGGCCAGGCCGATGCCGGTGTTGCCGGAAGAGGACTCCACGACCACGCCGCCGGGCTTCAAGCGTCCGGACTTGAGCGCGGCCAGTACCATGTTCCGCGCCATGCGGTCCTTGATGCTGCCGCCGGGGTTGTTCTTTTCAATCTTGAGCAACAGCCTGGCATGAGTGTCGGGTATATCAATGCCCAGCATGGGGGTATTACCGATCAGGTCGGAAACTTTATTAAGTATCATGTGAAGTACTCCCTTTAGCAGTCAGGTGAAAACGCGTAGTGGCCTTGTGTACAACAAGTCGCCATTAATCGACGGGGTAGGGGGTGACGATGGAATTCATTTTCCAGCAAATCCATCTGATAGCCGGCGGTATTGGCGTAGATCAATAAGTCGCCGGGCTGGGGTAAATATTCGAAGTTGATAAGGCGATAACTGATGACGTCATCATCCAGGCAACTATGGCCGGCGATGTATGCTTGAGTCGGGTTATGGGGCGATTGCGTTGCGCTTATCAAGATGGGATCGACCAGATATTCAGACGCGAACCAGGTTTCACACGCGCTGAAACTACTGCCCTCGACGAAGATCACGGTTTTATTGTCGGCCAGCTTTTTGGTGCGGGTCACTCGAAATACCGAGATGGCGGCTTGATCCACCAGGCTTCGACCGGGTTGCAACGACAAGGTGATATTGCGTGACTTTAAGTAATTCGCTATCGAACGACCGGGTGAATGATCGGATTCCAGAAAAAGTTCCAACCACTGGCTGGCTGTCAAACTGCCGCCATAGGGATAAAACGACTCGGGCACTGAATGGTTGTAGTAATGACCGGGTTTATTGTCGTTCTGCAGAAAACTGTTATAGATCTCGGGATCGACATAACGAATAGGCAGCCCTCCACCCATGTCGATCATGCTCGGAGCCAAGCCCATCTCGTGCGCCGCCTCGACAAAGGCGGTCACCTCTCGGAAGGCCTGTACCCGGGTTTCGTACCCGTAGCCGCCTAGATGGAAATGGAAGCCTTCGAAGTGAAAATGTTCGCCTTCTTCGGTCAATTGTCGCAGGCACTCCAGCAAGTCATCGGTGCCCATTCCGAAACGGCTCGCCAGGCAGCTCTGCGGCCGGTAACGCAGTAAAACCCTGGCCTGTAAGGGAGGGCGCGTGGCTTTTACCAGCGCTTTGAGATGAGCGAATTCTTCCAGCGAATCCACACAGATCAGTGAGCCAGCCTCTACCAGTGCCCGGTGGAAAACAGCCGTTTTGGCCGGCCCCGTTGCGCACAAAAGCGCTCCCGGCGTGCCGGCGCGCCGGGCCGCATTCAGTTCGTGAATGCTCGATACATCGACGCCGATACCCAAATCTTCTGCCGTGCGAAGCAGGCATTGGGACTTGTTGGCTTTGGCGCCATAGAAGATGACGTGATTCACGTCGTATTTCTTCAACACGCTCTTCAGCGCCGTTGTATTGGCTTTAAATGCATGGGGCCACATCAGGTTCAGGGGTGATCCGTGTTGTGAAACAAGTTCTATAAGTCTTTGTGAATGATCCTGAATAAATTGTCCGATCGCCGGGTCGAGTAGGGGTGTCAACAGTGTGGGTTGATGCACTTTGGTTCGGTTGTTGGATATTGGCGTGGAAACATTAGGCATAGTTAACCCCTGGCGTCGAACATGCCATTTTTTATAGTTCGACAACCGCTGTTGTCGAGGCGGATATAAAACGTCCGTTTCAGGCTTAAGAAATTTCCGTATTTGGCGGTGTAAGCCAAACGAAGCCTGAAGATAAAATCATCAGGCCGGACGTAATAAATATTTCACAAAGCACGGCATAAGAAACCCATTCCCTAAGGTTTATCCGAAGAGCGGAGCAGCCTCCATCGACGGATGGCGCGTCCGTGTTAAATAGCCAATGAATGGCATTCAAATGACATCACCGCTATGCACTTCCTGTGATGACAAAGACTTCCTTTGATGATTGGCTTGCATCAGCTCGATGGCGAGAACCATATTGCTAACGCGAACGATTATCAAGTAAGGTTTTCAAAAATTTTAAATAAATACTCGCTGAACGAGCGTGCATAAGCGCTTGTTTGCAGGTGCTTGTAAGCGTTCTTGCGCAGTTGAAGAAGTACCTTAATGCCTTGATGGAAAAGGAATTAAGGAGCGCTGGAACAGGCCGCAGCCGAGACCGGGATTTCCCTGCCTGAGGTACATGAAATTTTCGCTGATCACCACTGACGCATACCCAGGAGAGCTCCATGACAACTGAACGCCCCCATACCGTCGCCACGCTTCCCATCAGCTACCTGTTCGTTCCCGGCAACCGCCCCGAACGGTTCGCCAAGGCGGTCGACGCGACGCCGGATGCGATCATTCTCGACCTCGAGGATGCCGTTCATCCCGACAGCAAAGCCGCGGCTCGAGCGGCCATTTGGGCTTGGCAGGAAAGCGTGCCGAGTGTTGCTTGCCAGCGCTACATCCGCCTGAACAGCGTTGACAGCACCTTCCTGCGCCAAGACCTGACATGGCTGGGAGACATGCGCTATCCCGAGCGTTGCGCGGGGATTTTCTTGCCCAAGGCGCAGTACGGCGAGGCCTTGTGCCAAGTGGTCGAGCAGTTGTTGGCGTGGCAGCCCGAGTTGCAGATCGTCGCCATCATCGAGACGGCCAAGGGCCTGCAGCAGGTCGAGACGATTGCCGGCATTGCCGGGCTGTCGCGCCTGGCGTTCGGTTCGCTGGATTTTTCCCTCGACATCAACTGCAGCCAGGTGCCCGAGGCGTTTCTGTTCGCCCGCAATCGGATCGTGCTGGCATCGCGCACGGCCGGTTTGCCTGCGCCGATCGATGGTGTGACACCGGCCATCAGCGACCTGGCGATGGTCAATCACGATGCGCATTACGCAAGGTCCCTGGGCTTTGGCGCCAAGCTGTGTATCCATCCCGCGCAATTGAACACGGTCCAGCGGGCCTTCCTGCCCAATGCGGGTCAGCTGGCCTGGGCCGATCGCGTGATGCGTGCCGTGGCCAGCGGCTCCCATGCGGTGCAGGTGGACGGCGAGATGGTGGATCTGCCGCTCATCGAACATGCCCAGCGCCTGCTGGACGTGGCCAGCCTCTACGCGGTGCCCGCCAAGGCGGACGCCTGCTGAACCCGCTGCCGACCAGGAGATTCGCCATGGAACACCAGGGTTATCAGATTGCGCTGCGACCGCTGTGCGAAGTGCTGCAATCGGAGCACGTCGATCCGGCCAATGTGCAATGGCTGCGGGAGTCGATCATCCGTGCCGGGCATTGGCTGGAGCCGATCATCGTCGAGCGTTCGCGAGGCATCGTGATGGACGGCAATCATCGCTTCAACGCGGCGTTGCAATTGGGCTTGAAGCGGGTCCCGTGCATCCAGCTCGACTACGCGGATCCGCGGGTGTGTGTGCGGCATTGGCAGACCGGCAAGGCGTTCGAGGTGGCGCGGATTTTCAGCACCATCGCCCGGGGCGAGCTGTTCCCCTACAAGACCACGCGGCACGCGTTCGACCCGGCCCTGCCCGTCGTCGCGATACCGCTGGAACGCCTGTATGCCTGAGGGATCCGGCGCAGTCTGAAAAATAATCCCCAGGAGGTGATACTTTTCCGCAGGTCGACTGGCAATAGGAGTGATTACCATTTTCTCTCGTTGGAAAGGATCCTTAAGCCATGTCTGTTGCACGTCGACCTTGTGGTGAGTCTGCGTTATCCCTCGCGATTCGTAACGCCACGCTGAGTTTCATTCTGGTCGCAGGAAGCGCCACCGCCTGGGCGGCAACCCCCGGACAGGCGCCTGCCGCCGATACAACCCAGGACGCCTCCAAGGGCAACGGGCAAGGCTTGACCCTTGACGCCACCACCATCAGCGGCACCCACAACGACCCAGGCGCACTACCGCCCGTGCTGGCCGGCGGTCAGGTGGCGCGCGGTGCACGCTTGGGGATGATGGGCAACAAGGACGTGATGGACACGCCGTTCAGCGTGACCAGCTACACCGAAAAGACCCTGGCCGACCTGCAAACCGTGACCGTGGCCGACGCCCTGCAACGAGACCCTTCGGTGCGCTCGACGGGGCAGGTGGGCGGCATCGTCGATTCGTTTTTCATCCGTGGTTTTCCCATCGGCGAGGGCAACCTCGGTGAGTTGGCCTACGACGGCGTATACGGCGTGGCACCCAACTACCGGGTCTTCACCGACTACGCCGAACG
>NZ_JACNDD010000279.1:0-2841 GCF_017351395.1 Pseudomonas sp. FW305-28 | reverse complement strand
CTGTAGTGACGTTCGGTGGCGTTCCAGCGGTCCAGTTGCTGTTGGTCCTGCTGTTGCGGGAACAGTTCGACCAGGGTGTGTCCAGGGGTTGCCACCAGGGCGTCGAGCAGCGCGCACCACTGCGCGCTCCAGCGTTGCATCGTCGCTTCGTCGTACAAGGCCGATTGGTATTCCAGCGCCAGCGTCATGTCGCTGCCGTCATCCTGGACTTCCCAGCTCTGTTCAAACTTGGCGTCGATCGCCGGCAGCATCTGCTCTTCGACGTTCAGGCCCGGCCATTGGCTGCTGTCGACGCGCCCATAGTTGAGGGAGAACAGCACCTGGAACAGCGGCGTGCGGTTCAAGTCGCGGTTCTGCGCGATGGCACCGACCAGGGTGGCGAAAGGCAGGTCGGCATGGGCCTGGGCTGCACGCAGGTCGGCTTCGAGGCTGGCGAGCAATTGCTCGGCCGGGGCCCGTTGGTCGACGTCGCTGCGGAGCACCAGGGTGTTGACCAGGCAGGCCAGCAATGTCTGGGTTTGGGCGTGGTCACGTTGGTCCGCCGGGGTGCCGAGGCGAATCTCCCGCTGGCCGCTGTAGCGGGCCAGCAGCGCGCTCAGGGCCGTGGCCAGCACCACGTAGGTGGTCGTGCCGCGCTGACGGGCGAACTGTCGGATGGCTTCGGCACGCTGGGTGCCGAGGCGGACGCTCAGTTGCCGGGCGCGACGATCGGCTTCGGCGCCGCGTGGATGGTCGATGGGCAGGTCGAGCTGGTAGTCGTCCTGGCCCAAGTGGTTTTTCCAGTAGTCCAGGCTGGCATGGCGCCGGGCCTGGGTGTCCGGGTGCTGTTGCCACAGGGCGAAATCGACGTAGTCGATCTCCAGCGGCGTCCACGCGGGCGACTGCCCGCTGAGGCCGGCGGCGTAGGCCTGGGTCAGTTCGTCGATGAGCAACTGCATGGCCCAACCGTCGGTGGCGCTGTGGTGCAGGCACACCAGCAACAGGTTTTCGTCGCTGTCCTGGCGTTGCAGAAGGTGCGCACGCCAAGGCGCGGCGGCGGCCAGGTCGAACGGCGTCATCAGTTCGTCCTGGGCGTTGGCACAGGTCGCGGCCCAGTCCTGGGTCGCAACGCACGTGACCGCGAGCGCCGGCCCGTGGTCGTCGATCAGCAGTTGTGGCTCGCCGTCGACGTCGATAATCCGGCTGCGCAGCACCAGGTGGCGCTGGCTGACCTGCTCAAAGGCCTCGCGCAGGATCTGGACCTGCAGCTCGCCGCGCAAGGTCAGGGCGAACGGCATGTGGTATTCGCGGGACTCCGGCACCAGGCGGCTGAGCATCCAGAACCGGTGTTGGGCCAGGCCCAGGGGCAGTTGCGCCGGGCGCGGTTGTACGCTGATCGATTCATCGGGCAGGGCCGCCCGCAGATGCTCGGCCAAGGCCGCGACCGTCGGTTGGGCGAACACCAGCGGCAAGGGCAGGGACACCCCCAGGCGCTCACGGACCCGGCTGACCAGGCGGGTGGCCAGCAAGGAGTGGCCGCCGAGTTGGAAGAAGTGGTCCTCGATACCGACGTCTGAACAGCCCAGCACCTCGCTGAACAGTTCGCAGAGCACGGTTTCAGTGGCATTGCGCGGCGCGGTGCGCGGCTGGTCGCTTTGGCTGTGTGGCAGCGGCGCGGCGGCCAGGGCCTTACGGTCGAGCTTGCCGTTGCTGTTGAGCGGCAGGCGGTCGAGTTGCACGAAAACGCTTGGCTGCATGTGCACGGGCAGGCTGTCGCTCAAGTCGGCACGCAGGGTCGCCTCATCGGCGTCACCGCACCAGAAACTCACCAGGCGCTGATCCAGCAACAAGGTGGCGGCGTCGCGAATACCGGCCTGGGCCAGCAGCGCAGCGTCGATTTCCCCCAGCTCGATGCGCTGGCCACGCAACTTCACCTGGTGGTCGAGACGGCCCAGGTACTCGATGTTGCCATCGGCCAGGAAGCGGCAGCGGTCGCCGGTGCGGTACAGGCGATCACCGGCCACGAACGGGCTGGCGAGGAAGCGTTCTTCGGTCAGGTCCGGGCGCTTCAAATAGCCACGGGCCACGCCGACGCCGCCGATGTACAGCTCGCCGATGCTGCCAATCGGCAGCGGCTGCATGGCTTCGTCGAGGATGTACAAGCGCAGGTTGGCGATGGGCTTGCCGATCGGCACGATCACATCGTCCGCCGAGCAACGCCAGACCGAAACGTCGATGGCCGCTTCGGTCGGGCCATACAGGTTGACCAGCGCCGCCGGGTGCTGGCCCATGAAGCGCCGCACCAGGTCCACCGGCAAGGCTTCGCCACTGGCGAACACCTGGCGCAAGCTGTGGCAGTCGACCAGGCTCGGTTCCTCGACAAAGGCCCGCAGCATGGACGGTACGAAGTGCAAGGTCGTGACCCGTTCCTGCTGGATCAACTGGCTGAGGTAGGCCGGGTCGCGATGACCGTCCGGACGGGCGACCACCAGGGTCGCGCCAGTGATCAACGGCCAGAAGAACTCCCACACCGATACGTCGAAGCTGTACGGCGTCTTTTGCAGCACACGGTCGTTCGGGCCAATCGGGAAGGCGTCCTGCATCCAGTGCAGGCGGTTCATCAAGGCGCCGTGTTCGTTCATCACGCCCTTGGGTTGGCCGGTGGAACCGGAGGTGTAGAGCACGTAGGCCAGGTCGTTGGCCTGGACACTGATCGGCTCTGCGACTTCAGCGATTGGCAACGCCTCCAGCGTCCAGGCGTCATGCCCGACGGGCAGGCGCGACAGCCATTGCGCCTGGGTCAAGGTGACCTTGGCATCGGCGTCCTCGATCAGGAAGGCCAGGCGCGTGGCCGGCAACTCC
>NZ_JACNDD010000278.1:0-2869 GCF_017351395.1 Pseudomonas sp. FW305-28 | reverse complement strand
ATGCACTCACAGGGCATTGTGGGAGCAAAGCTTGCTCGCGATGGCGGTCTGGCAGGCGATGTACTCAGTTTTTCTTCCCCGGCAAAATGCCCATGAGCTTGCAGATGATGCCCAGCATGATTTCGTCCGCGCCGGCGCCGATGGACACCAGCCGTACGTCGCGATAGGCGCGGGCGACCGGGTTGTCCCACATGAAGCCCATGCCGCCCCAGTATTGCAGGCAACTGTCGGTGGTTTCCCGGGCCAGGCGCCCGGCCTTGAGCTTGGCCATCGACGCCAGTCGCGTGACGTCCTGGCCGTGGATGTACTGCTCGGTGGCCTGGTAGACCAGCGCCCGCAGGGATTCGATTTCGCTGGCCAGTTCCGCCAGGCGGAAGTGGATCACCTGGTTGTCGATCAGGGCCGTGCCGAAGGTCTTGCGCTCCTTGCAGTACTCGATGGTGCTGTCGATGCAATGCTCCAGGCCCTTGAGCATGTTGGCCGCGCCGAACAGGCGTTCTTCCTGGAATTGCAGCATCTGCATCATGAACCCGGCACCTTCCTGGCCGATGCGATTGCGTTGTGGCACCCGCACGTCGTCGAAAAACACCTGGGCGGTTTCCGAGCTGCGCATGCCGAGTTTGTCCAGGTGCTGGCCGAGGCTGATGCCGGCGCTGCGCATCGGCACCATGATCAGCGATTTGTTGACGTGGGGCTTGTCGTCCGAGGTATTCGCCAACAGGCAGATGAAATCAGCGCTCGGTGCATTGGTGATCCACATCTTGCTGCCGTTGATGACGTAGTCGTCGCCGTCCTTGCGCGCCGTGGTCTTGAGGCCGGCGACGTCGGAACCGGCACCGACTTCCGAGACGCCGATGCAGCCCACCTGTTCGCCGCGAATGGCCGGGCGCAGGAACGCTTCGCGCAACTCGTCGGAGCCGAAACGGGCCAGGGCCGGGGTGCACATGTCGGTCTGCACGCCGATGGACATCGGCACGCCGCCGCAATGAATAGTGCCGAATTCCTCGGCCGCGACGATCGAATAGCTGTAGTCCAGGCCCATGCCGCCGAAGGCCTGCGGCTTGGAAATACCCAGCAGGCCCAACTCGCCGGCCTTGCGGAAAATCTCGTGGATGGGGAAACGCCCGGCCCGCTCCCATTCGTCGACGTAGGGATTGATGTCGTGGTCGACAAACTGGCGGACGGTGCGCCGCAGTGCTTCGTGTTCCTGGGTAAAGATCATTTTTATTGTTCTCCTGGAGGTTGCGCTCAGAAGCGGGCCACGCCGAAGCTGTTGGCTTGCAGTGGCCGCTGCTCGGCCTCGTGACAGATGTCCAGCAGCAAGCCCAGCAAGGTGCGGGTGTCGCGCGGGTCGATGAGCCCGTCGTCCCACAGGCTGGCGCTGCCGTAGAGGGCGGTGGATTGGCTGTCGAGTTTCTGCGCGGTGGTTTGCTCGAGCAGGTCCAGCATCTTCGGGTCGGGGCTCAGGCCGTTCTTGAGTTGCGTGGCCTCCGTGACCATCCGCAGGACCTTGCCGGCCTGGGCGCCGCCCATCACGGCGGTGTGGCTGTTGGGCCAGGCGAAGATGAAGCGCGGGTCTAGCCCGCGGCCGCACATGGCGTAGTTGCCGGCACCATAGGAGCCGCCCACCACGACCGTCAGCTTGGGCACCCGGGCATTGGCCACGGCCTGGATCATCTTGGCGCCATGCTTGATCACCCCTTGTCGCTCCGACTCGGTGCCGACCATGAACCCGGTGGTGTTGTGCAAGAACAGCAGCGGCGTGCGGCTTTGATCGCACAACTGGATGAACTGCGCCGCCTTGGCCGCGCCCTGTGGCGTGATGGGGCCGTTGTTGCCGATCAGGCCGCAGGCATGGCCGCGAATGTGCAGGTGGCCGCAAATCGTCTGGGTGTCGAATTCGCTTTTGAAGGCCAGGAAATGCGAGCCGTCGGCGATGCGGGCGATGATTTCCCCTACGTCATAGGGTTTCTTCGGGTCGTCGGGCACCAGTCCCAATAATTCGTCGGCGGGGTAGAGCGGCTCCGTCCAGGTCCGTTCGGGCTGTGGCGGCAATTGTGCATTCCAGGGCAGCAGATCGAGGATTTCCCGGGCCAGGCGTATGCCATCGGCGTCGTTCTCCGCCAGGTATTCGGCAGTGCCGGCCACCTGCACGTGCATCAGCGCACCGCCCAGTTCCTCTTCGCTGGCCACTTCGCCGGTCGCGGCCTTGAGCAACGGCGGCCCGGCCAGGAACAGCCGCGCCTTGTCGCGCACCACCACCACGTAATCCGACAAACCCGGCTGATAAGCGCCGCCGGCCGTGGCCGAGCCATGCACGACGGTGATCTGCGGCAGGCCCATGGCCGACATACGTGCCTGATTGGCGAAGCAGCGCGCGCCTTCGACGAAAATCTGCGCCGCGTAATTGAGATTGGCGCCGCCACTTTCGGCAAGGGTGATGACCGGCAGTTTGTTTTCCATGGCGATCTGTTGCAGGCGCAGGGTCTTGTGCAAACCGCTGGGGGAAATCGTGCCGCCCTTGATCGCGCTGTTGTTGGCCACCACCAGTGCCCGCACCCCGGACACATAGCCGATCCCGGCGATCAGACCGCCGCCGGCCTGGCTGCCGTCCTTGTCGTCATGGAGTTTGTAGCCGGCCAGGCTCGCCAGCTCGAGGAACGGTGCGCCGGGGTCCAGCAGCAAGTTCAGGCGCTGGCGTGGCAACAGTTGGCCGCGCTGGTCGAACTTGTCCTGGGCCTGGGCGGCTTTCGCCAGCACGGCCCGTTCGAGTTGGCGCAGTTGTTCGACACCGGCCAGCATCGCTGCATGGTTGCGTGCGAAGTCAGCGCTGTGGGGATCCAGGTGCGATTCGATGACCGGCATGCAG
>NZ_JACNDD010000277.1:0-2924 GCF_017351395.1 Pseudomonas sp. FW305-28 | reverse complement strand
CATTTTGTGTTTCTATGCAACTGTCTTGCGCATGGCTATCATGCGGGCCTCATTATCAGGGCGCAGTCCGCATGCTCACGTTGCTAAAACTTCTGAAGGATGGCCGCTTTCATTCGGGGCAGGCGCTGGGTGCTGCACTGGGTATCAGTCGTAGTGCTGTATGGAAGCAGTTGCAGCACTTGGAGGCGGATTTAGGGCTGTCTGTTCATAAAGTTCGAGGTAGGGGCTATCAGTTGGCTAAGCCCCTGCTGCTTTTGGATGCGACAGATATCTGCGCAAAGGGTCTTCATGGATGGCCTGTCCATATATTTGACTCTATCGATTCCACTAACGCCGAGGCGCTGCGTTTCATTGAGCGCGGAGGAGTGGCGCCGTTCATGGTTTTGGCTGAGCGACAGATAGCGGGCCGTGGTCGTCGTGGCCGTAAGTGGGTCAGCCCATTTGCAGAAAACCTCTACCACAGCCTGGTGTTACGCATTGATGGTGGTATGCGACAAATCGAAGGTCTGAGCTTGGTTGTCGGGCTTGCGGTCATGCATGTCTTGCGCGATATGGGGATCGCGGCTGCGGGGCTGAAATGGCCTAATGATGTCTTGGTGGGTGAGAAAAAGATCGCCGGCATTTTGCTTGAATTGGTTGGAGATCCTGCAGACGTTTGCCATGTTGTCCTGGGCGTAGGGATCAATGTGAATATGCAATCGACTGATGAGGTCGACCAGCAATGGACATCGATGTGCCTTGAAGCGGGCAGGGATTTTGATCGAAATGAGCTGGTGGCACGATTGGGTGCGAAGCTGCAGCAATATCTGGAGCTTCATCACGTATCGGGGTTTGCTGCGATCCAGTCGGAATGGGAGCAATACCATCTTTGGCAGGGGCGGGCTGTGTCTCTGATTGCCGGTGTTAATAAAATTGACGGCATTGTGCTGGGCATTGATCACCAGGGTGCGCTGCGTTTGAAGGTGGATGGTGTGGAAAAAAACTTTAGCGGTGGTGAGCTCAGTTTGAGGTTGCGTGATGATTCTTGAGCTCGACTGCGGCAACAGCTTTATCAAATGGCGCGTTCTGCGCCCTGACGGGATAACGCCGGTCGAGGGTGGTGTGGTCGGCTCTGACGACGATTTGCTCGCGAGCCTGAATGACGCGAAGAAGTTCCAGCTCAAGAAGTGTCGTCTTGTTAGCGTGAGGACCCAGGCGGAGACGGATTCATTGGTCGCTTCGCTGGTCGATGTGTTCGGGGTATCGGTCGTTCGTGCTGTGCCCTCCCGGGAAATGGCGGGTGTGAGAAACGGCTACGAGGATTACGACCGGCTTGGCCTTGATCGATGGTTGGCTCTGCTTGGTGGTTTTCATCTCGCTTCGGGGGCGTGCCTGGTGCTGGATTTTGGTACTGCCGTCACGGCCGATTTCGTGGCTGCGGATGGTGGGCATCTGGGAGGGTTCATTTGTCCTGGTATGCCTCTGATGCGTAATCAATTGCGTACCCACACGCGGAAAATTCGTTATGACGATATAGCGGCGGAGCGAGCCCATGAGAGCCTTGCTCCAGGTCGTGCGACTGTCGAGGCGGTCGAGCGCGGTTGCATGCTGATGCTCAGGGGGTTTGTCCTGACCCAGCTTGAATTGGCGGAGCAATATTGGGGAAAGGATTTCGTGGTGTTTCTTACTGGGGGGGATGCCAATCTGGTTTCCGGGGTCGTTCCAGATGCCAGGGTGGTGCCTGACCTGGTTTTCGTTGGTTTGGCGATGGCCTGTCCTTTGTCCTGAGGTTTCTATGCGGTGGCTGTTTCTGTTATTGCTGGTTTTGAATGTCTTCTACTACATCTGGCATCAGCAGGAGGCCCCGCTTCGCGCCAAGGATGTCACGCCGCTGAGTTTATATCGCGGATCGCAACAGGATATTCATCTCTTGAGCGAAACGGCGGATGCCCTTGTCAGGCGCGATTCGGCTAAGTCTGCTGAGGCGCTCAAAACTTGTGTCTACCTGGGTGGTTTTGCTCGTCCGGAGCTGGCCAGGCAACTGGAGCAGCGCCTGGCGGCTTTGGGGGTCGTAGGTCGTCCTGTGGCGTCGAGCACGCAAAATCTCCCTGAGGGAGGAGGTTTCTGGGTTCAGGTTTCCCAGGAAGGCGCGGGAAAGGTGAATGAAACGCTGCTCCAAAACCTTTCTAAAGAATTCAATGAGTTAAAACATAAAATAATGCCATGCGAAGGGGTTGCACCCGCAGGGTAGTTTGCATAGAATGGCGCCCGCTTCGCAGCGAAGACCTTTAAAGGTAAGCGCCACGAAGCGATGTCAACGCAGCTAACCTCAGGTTTTTAATGAGAAAATGCTTGACAGAAGGCTGGCATGATATAGAATGCCGGCTCGCTTAGGAGGGGTTCCCGAGCGGCCAAAGGGATCAGACTGTAAATCTGACGTCTACGACTTCGAAGGTTCGAATCCTTCCCCCTCCACCATTTTTAGCGTGAGCTGCAAGCTCCGCGGGTATAGTTTAGTGGTAGAACCTCAGCCTTCCAAGCTGATGATGCGGGTTCGATTCCCGCTACCCGCTCCAAGTTTGCAGGTTGTGCAAAGTGTTTTGCTCTTGTAGCTCAGTTGGTAGAGCACACCCTTGGTAAGGGTGAGGTCAGCGGTTCAAATCCGCTCAAGAGCTCCATATTACAAGGCAGATATGCAAATATCTGCCTTTGTTTTAATGGCTTGTGTGACTCGCTAAATTCTTCTCCTAGGGGTGATTTCGATGGCTAAGGAAAAGTTCGAACGTAATAAGCCGCACGTCAACGTTGGTACTATCGGTCACGTTGACCATGGTAAAACTACGCTGACCGCTGCTCTGACCCGTGTCTGCTCCGAAGTTTTCGGTTCGGCCAAGGTTGACTTCGACAAGATCGACAGCGCCCCGGAAGAGAAAGCTCGCGGTATT
>NZ_JACNDD010000276.1:0-2974 GCF_017351395.1 Pseudomonas sp. FW305-28 | reverse complement strand
GCCGCCCGGTTGGGTTGGGGTTACAGGTGGGATTCGGCGTATTCGGCCAGGATCGAGCGCGGTACGCCCTGCAGGGTGATGTGGACCCCGTTGGGGAAGTCCTTGAAGCGTTCGGTCAGGTAGGTCAGCCCGGAGCTGGTCGCGGACAGGTAAGGGGTGTCGATCTGCGCCAGGTTACCCAGGCACACCACTTTGGAACCGGCGCCGGCACGGGTGATGATGGTTTTCATCTGGTGCGGGGTCAGGTTCTGGCATTCGTCGATCAGGATCAGGCTCTGCTGGAAGCTGCGCCCGCGAATGTAGTTGAGGGATTTGAACTGCAACGGCACTTTGCTGAGGATGTAATCGACGCTGCCATGGGTGCTTTCGTCATCCATGTGCAAGGCTTCGAGGTTGTCGGTGATCGCCCCCAGCCACGGCTCCATTTTCTCCGCCTCGGTGCCGGGCAGGAAACCGATTTCCTGGTCCAGGCCCTGCACGCTGCGGGTGGCGATGATGCGCCGGTAGCGCTTGCTGACCATGGTCTGCTCGATCGCGGCGGCCAGGGCCAGGATGGTCTTGCCGGAACCGGCGGCGCCGGACAGGTTGACCAGGTGGATATCCGGGTCGAGCAAGGCGAACAGGGCCAGGCTCTGGTAGATGTCGCGTGGCTTGAGGCCCCAGGCTTCCTGGTGCAGCAGCGGTTCCTGGTGCAAGTCGAGGATCAGCAGTTTGTCGACCTGGATTTCCTTGATCCAGCCGACGAAGCCTTGTTCGTCGATGATGAACTCGTTGATGTGCACGGCCGGCAGGTTGTCGATCAGTTGCACCTGGTGCCAGGTGCGGCCATGGTCCTGGCGAGTCTCGACCTTGCTCACACGGTCCCAGAAGGAGCCGGTCATGGTGTGGTAGCCGTTGGGCAACAGCGAAACGTCGTCAACCAGTTGGTCGGTGCTGTAGTCCTCCGCCGCGATCCCGCAGGCGCGGGCCTTGAGGCGCATGTTGATGTCTTTGGTCACCAGCACCACGGACTGGTCCTTGTTGCGCGCGTGCAGGTCGATCAACTGGTTGATGATGATGTTGTCGTTCAGGTGTTCAGGCAGCACCAGGTTGGGTTCGGTGCGCTTGCTCATCAGGATCGAAAGCAAGCCCTTGGGACCACTTTTGCCGCGCTGGATCGGCACGCCGAGCTCAACGTCTTCCGGGGAGGCATCCCCCAAGGTCTTGTCGATCAGGCGGATCGCCTGCCGGCATTCGGCCGCAACGCTGTGGTGCCCGCTCTTGAGCTTGTCCAGCTCTTCAAGCACGGTCATCGGGATGGCGACGTGGTGTTCTTCGAAGTTCAGGAGCGCGTTTGGATCGTGGATCAATACGTTGGTATCGAGTACATAGAGGATTGGCTGGTTGGAGGAAGGGCTACGTCCGTGGTCATCCATACTCGGTCACCTATGTGGGGGCCATTCGACGCAATACCGTGACAGTGCTGCGCCTCGAGGTAGCCACCGAATTCACCCGCGAGGATTCAGGTGAACTGCACACAATCTGGGTCTTGGAAGACGCCACCTGTGTTGCAGGTTTCGGCGGTCTGACTTCTTGATACTCCAAAAACCATGACAGGAAAAAGCACTTTGACGCTTTTTTGAAGTTTATTTTTCAGAGTGACGAATAACCCTTGGCGTACCGCCGTCGCACCGTTAAAGTCGAAAGTCCGGTTGTCATGAATGTGTCCCGGATTTTCCTCCTTCCCCAATGTTTCCGGGCCTTTCCCGGTTTCAGCGAAACGCCTCCTGACAGTCCGCCCAACCGATCCCGCTCTGCGCCGTTTGCGCCATGAGCCAGGGCATCGCCGTTTTCACCCCATCCTGCTTGGCGTTGAAATTGATCACCCCGTGGCGCCACAGCAACATGAGGGTCAGCACACGCTGGGCGCTTTGCTCAGGCTTGAGCCGATTGCCGCTGTCCTGGGGATCGATGTCCCACAGCGCCACCTGCAGGCCCTGCTGCCGGAAAAATCCTTCGGCATCGCCACGACGCTGGCCTTGGGGCGGGCGGAACAGCGGCACGTAATTCTCGGGCAGCTTGCCCTTGACCAGCTCGACACTGCGCCGGACCGAGTCTTGCCAGTCCTGCCAATGGCTGTGGGAACGGAACTCCCAGCCCTGCACACCCACGCACTGTCCCGCATACAACATCTGGAGACTGTTGACCGAGCGCTCTTCCAACCGCGCCTGGATGTCCTTGCCCAGCACGAAGAAGGTGCCGTTCATGTTCGCCTTGCGCAGGTAGTCGGTCAGCCACGGGGTGTTGTCCGGCACGACGTTGGCGGCGCTGTCGAAGGTCAACAGGAACAGCCGGTCGTTCATCTCCTCGCCGTTGCGCTCGTACTCGCCAAAACGGGCGATTTCACTGCTGGTTTGCGGAAAAAGCGCGGCTTTGCGCAGCAGTTCATCACGATATTGCGTATGAAAGATCTGGCTCGGCGCCGCCCATTTGATGTAGTAGGAGTCGTCATCGAGATGGAACCTGCGGGCCTCTTCACGCAGGGTCGCCATGTCCTCGACCAGGTAACAGAAGGACGCATCCTGGTCGCAACTGCGCTGGGCAAAGTTGTAGTTGCTCAGCAACCGTTGCCACAGCCGGGCGCGCAGGGTGTCGATCGCGGCCATATTGACCGTGCGCAGCCCCAGGTACTGCTTGAGCGCGATTTCGTCCATGGCATCGACGTCCAGCAAGCCCCGGGCGAACATCAGGATCTCGGCCCGCGAAGCCACGTCGAACAGCGTCGGGCTGGTGAGTTGTTCCGGCCAGGTCGTGCGGTCCAGGGTGGCGACGTCGTTGGGCGCCGCGAGGGCGCCGAAGCTCAACAGCCAGGCCGATAACACAAGGGCGATGCGCAAAAGGGATGTCTCCATAACGAAACCCGCGCGGCATCATAGCCGATCCTGGCGTAATACCCTTGCGGTCAGTGGACTTGGGGAGCAGACCTGTGGGAGCA
>NZ_JACNDD010000275.1:0-3212 GCF_017351395.1 Pseudomonas sp. FW305-28 | reverse complement strand
TGTAACCCGCCGCGTCCAGCAACTTGTCCAGCTCAGCCGTGTTGCTTGGCTTGAGCTTGAAGATCCAGGCGCCGTACGGATCGGAGTTCAGCAGCTCAGGCGAACCGCCCAACTCCTCATTGACCGCGATCACTTCACCTGCGATCGGGGAATAGATATCGGAAGCGGCCTTGACCGACTCCACCACGCCGGCCTGGGCGCCCGCCTCAAAGACCGTGCCGACCTCGGTCAGCTCGACAAAGACCACGTCGCCCAAGGCTTCCTGCGCATGATCACTGATGCCCACGGTAACGGAGCCGTCGGCCTCCAGACGCGCCCACTCATGGCTTTCGGCAAAACGCAGTTCGGCAGGGATATCGCTCATATTCTGTGTCCTCAATAGAAAGTGTCAGCGGCCAGCGGCCCGCCGCAAAAGGTTAGATCAGGGTTTTGCCATGGCGGACGAAGGTCGGTTTGACCACCCGTACCGGGTACCACTTGCCGCGAATTTCTACCTCGGCACGGTCGGCGGTTGCCATCGGAACACGTGCCAGGGCGATCGACTTGCTAAGCGTAGGAGAAAAACTACCACTGGTGATCTCCCCTTCGCCAACATTGGCGATGCGAACCACCTGGTGGGCGCGCAAAACACCCCGTTCTTCCAGCACCAGTCCGACCAGTTTGTGCTGCACACCGCTGGCCAGCTCGGTCTCCAGCGCGCTGCGCCCGATGAACTGACGGCTCGCCGGTTCCCAGGCGATACTCCAGGCCATGTTCGAGGCCAGCGGTGAAACATCCTGGTGGATATCCTGGCCGTAGAGGTTCATGCCGGCCTCCAGGCGCAAGGTGTCGCGGGCGCCGAGGCCGATGGGCGAAATGCCAGCGCCGACCAGGTCGTTGAAGAAACTCGGGGCCTCCTGGGCGGGCAGGACGATTTCCAGGCCATCTTCGCCGGTGTAGCCGGTCCGGGCGATGAACCATTCGCCGTCGGCGCGCCCTTCGAAAGGCTTGAGTTGCTGGATGATTTGCCCACGGGATTGCGTGACCAGCTCGGCAATCTTCTGTCGGGCGTGGGGGCCCTGGATCGCCAGCATCGCCAGCTCGGGGCGCTCATGCAGTTGCGCGTCGTAGTCACCGAGTTGTGCCTGCATCCAGGCCAGGTCCTGATCGCGGGTCGAGGCGTTGAAGACCAGGCGATAACCGTCTTCGACACGGTAGATGATCATGTCGTCGACGATGCCGCCGCGCTCATTGAGCATCGCGCTGTACAAGGCACTGCCTGTGTCTTGCAAGCGGTCGACGTCATTGGCCAGCAAGCGCTGCAGCCAGACCTTGGCCTGGGGGCCGGCGACGTCGATCACGGTCATGTGGGATACATCGAACACACCGCAGTCGCGACGCACCTGATGGTGTTCTTCGACCTGCGAGCCGTAATGCAAAGGCATATCCCAACCGCCAAAATCGACCATCTTCGCGCCAAGGGCGAGATGAAGGTCATACAGAGGCGTACGCTGTCCCATGGGTTTCTCCTTCCGGGCTTGGCGAAGGTGCGGACGGACACTGCGTAGCGCGAACGTCTGAAAAAAGGAGTTTTCTGACGCTCTCAGTTGCCCGGTCCGACAGACGGACCGCACCGAATGCCGCGCATTGTAGCCGCATGAGGTAGGACTGGCACCTAGCTGTTTCGATGGGCCGAACGTCGTATCAATCCGATGACCGGCAACAGCCCCACCAATACCAACGTCAGCGCCGGTAACGCGGCCCGGGCCCACTCCCCTTCGCTGGTCATCTCGAAGATCCGCACCGCCAGCGTGTCCCAGCCGAACGGGCGCATCAGCAACGTCGCGGGCATTTCCTTGAGTACATCGACGAACACCAGCAACGCCGCGCTCAAGGTGCCGGGCAACAGCAACGGCAGATACACTTTGAAAAACAGTCGCGGGCCACTGACCCCAAGGCTGCGTGCCGCTTCGGGCAAGGACGGACGAATGCGCGCCAGGCTGCTCTCCAACGGCCCGTAGGCCACGGCCAGGAAACGCACCAGGTACGCCAGCAACAGCGCCGACAGGCTGCCCAGCAACAATGGCTTGCCTGCACCGCCGAGCCAGGTCGACAGCGGGATGACCAGCTCACGGTCCAGGTAGCTGAACGCAAGCATGATCGACACCGCCAGCACCGAACCGGGCAAGGCATACCCCAGGTTCGCCAGGCCGACGCCGGCACGAATCGGACGGGTCGGCGCCAGCCGCCGGGCGAACGCCAGCAGCAAGGCCACACAGACGGTGACCAGCGCCGCCAGGCCGCCCAGGTAGAGGGTATGGACAATCAGCCCGGCATAACGCTCATCCAGGTCGAAACGACCGCGTTGCCAGAACCACACCACCAACTGCAGCACCGGGATGACAAACGCGCAGGCAAATACCAGGAAGCACCAGCCACTGGCCGCCACGGCCTTGAGGCCGCGCAACGTGTACAACGCCTTGACCCGGGGCCGCTCGTTACTGGTCCGGTGAGCGCCGCGGGCCCGGCGTTCGCCGTAGAGCACCAGCATCACCGCCAGCAACAGCAGGCTGGCCAGTTGGGCAGCGCTGGAAAGGCTGAAGAAGCCGTACCAGGTCTTGTAGATGGCGGTGGTGAAGGTGTCGAAGTTGAACACCGACACCGCGCCGAAATCCGCCAGGGTTTCCATCAGCGCCAGCGCCACGCCCGCACCGATGGCTGGCCGGGCCATCGGCAGCGCCACGCGCCAGAACGCCTGCCACGGCGACTGCCCCAGCACCCGGGCAGCCTCCATCAAGCCCTTGCCCTGGGCCAGGAAGGCACTGCGCGCCAACAAATAGACATAAGGGTAAAAGACCAGCACCAGCACCAGGATCACCCCGCCGGTGGAACGAACCCGGGGCAGGCGCAGGCCGCTGCCGAACCATTCACGCATCAGCGTCTGCACGGGACCGGCGAAATCCAGCAGGCCAACGAAAACGAACGCCAACACATAGGCCGGAATCGCGAACGGCAGCATCAACGCCCAATCGAGCCAGCGGCGTCCCGGAAACTCACACAGGCTGGTGAGCCAGGCGAGGCTGACACCCAGCAAGGTCACGCCGACACCTACGCCAAGGATCAAGGTGAGGGTGTTGCCCAACAAGCGCGGCATCTGCGTATCCCACAAGTGGGACCAGATTTGCTGGTCGATGCTCTGCCAGGACAGCAGCAAGACACTCAAGGGCAACAGG
>NZ_JACNDD010000274.1:0-3221 GCF_017351395.1 Pseudomonas sp. FW305-28 | reverse complement strand
ATTCAATGCGATCAGCATGAATGACAATTTGCCCATTCTTGTACAGCGCACCAATGGCCTTCTTGAAGTTGCCCTTGCTCACGCCAAACAGGCTGCTGATCAGCGCCGGGTCGCTCTTGTCGCTGACCGCCAGGGTGCCGTTGTTCTCTCGCAACTTGGCGAGGATCTTGGCGTTCAGGCTGGTGGCGGCTTCCTGGCCCACCGGCTGCAGGCTCAGGCTGATCTTGCCGTCCGGGCGGATTTCCTTGATGAAGCCTTTTTCCTGCATGCCAGCGCGCATGAACTTGAAGATTTCATTCTTGTGGATCAGGCCCCAGTGCTTGTTATTGATGATCGCCTTGAACCCCATGTCGGTGGCTTCGGCGACCAGCAAATCCACTTCCTGGCCCGGCGTGTAGTTGGCCGGGGTCTTGTCCAGATAACGATCCAGGCGCGCCGTGGCGGTGATGCGACGGGTGTGCTTGTCGAGGTAGACGTGCACCACGCAGTATTCGCCGGCGGTCATCTGGCGCTTTTCTTCGGAATACGGCAGCAACAGGTCCTTGGGCAGGCCCCAGTCCAGGAACACGCCGATGCTGTTGACCTCAACCACTTTCAGGCTGGCGAACTCACCGACCTGAACCTTGGGTTTTTCCGTGGTGGCGATCAATTTATCGTCGCTGTCCAGATAAATGAAAACATTGAGCCAGTCTTCATCTTCACTGGGAATATCCTTGGGAATATATCGATTGGGCAGCAGGATTTCGCCGTCCGCACCGCCGTCCAGATATAAACCGAAGTTAGTGTGTTTAACCACTTGCAAACTGTTGTAGCGCCCGACTAAAGCCATTTCCAATACCCTCATTGCGTGGGCGGCATTCTACCCGGTTTTGCGGCGCGATTCGTGGCCGCCGGCAAGGTTTGCCTGGAAGGCCCGGCCCAACCGTTGATTTTCCTGGGTTTTCGTCCGAGACACAGCCATTCGTCAGGCCGGTGACGGTGCATGCCGTCCACGCCCGGCACAATATTCTTCACACGGTTGTTATTTAAAACAGAGGCTTAGGGCAATTATTGCCGGATAACGGCTGATTATTCCCGTCACGCCAGCGATAATTCAGAAGGATATTTGCCAAGCAATTGTCAAGTATTTCCTGTACGATGCCTGGCCCAATTAATTATCTACAGGTTAATGGCCGTCATGCGCGTAAAAGCATCCAACAGCAAAGCAAAGCCAGCTCCAGCCGTTGAAACCAGCGAGTCGATCAACGACCAGATCGCTGCGTTCCTCAAGTCCGGCGGCGAGATCCAGCAAATTGCCAAAGGCGTCAGCGGCCAGACATTCGGCCCGTCCAAGCAGATCAGCCTGGGCAAGAAGTAACCTGCGCGTCACCTGGTCCCAAAGCGCTTTGAGCTTCGAAGCGCTTGGACTGGAACCCTCCCCCGCCCTATCCATTTCCCATGAATCGACGAACGGCCTTCACTGCCGATCATTCGCCGGTATCCTTGCACCTCTCTAGCTCAAGCGTTTCAGCTTAGTTCCTGCTCCTCGCTATTTCATGGAGTGAAGCATGCGTATTCCTATTGTTGCGCTGGCGATCAGCCTGCTGACGTGCTCCCTCGCCCAGGGGCAGGTGTTCCAACGCGAACTCGGCGACTTCGACCTCAAACTGGGTACCACCCCCAGCCGCAGCATGGCCCAGGGCCTGGTCACACCGTCGAGCACCGGTTCGTTTCATGGTGGGTTGGACCTGAGCCACGACAGCGGTTGGTATGTTGGCCAGTGGTCACCCAGCGCCGGCGTGTCCGCTGATCTGGAGGTGGATTCCTACATCGGCTTTAAACAACCCTTCGACCAGACCCTGGGCTACGAAGTCGGCCTGATCCACTACAGCTACCCCACCGTCGAGACCCTCGACAGCCAGGAGTTCTACGGCGGCCTGACCGTGCTCGGCAGCCGTTTCGGCGCGGCCCTGAGCAACGATCCAGACAAACAGAACAGCACGCTGTTCGCCGACCTGGGCGGCAACGTGCCGTTCGGCATTGGCATCAGCGCCAAATACACCACCCACCAGCTCAATACGCCGGTCTCGGTCGAGAACGGTTATGTAGGCAGTTTCAGCGACTGGTCGTTGAAAATTTCCCGTCCGTGGAAGGGCCTCGACCTGGACCTGATCTACAGCGACTCAAGCCTCAGCGGCAGCAGTTGCTCGGCGTACTCCGGCCACAACAGCGAATGCGACAGCCTGCTGACCCTCAAGATGGCCCATCCTTTTTACTAAGCGTTACGTATTCGATCGGCTGAACTGCTGCGTGCCTGCCATGCTCCAACAAAGCACCTACGCTTTTGCAAGGACTCGCTCATGTCGCGCTGGTTGACCCGCACCGCCCTGTTCATTGCCCTGCTGCTGACGCTGACCGCCTGCAGCCGCGTAGGCCTGGCCTACCGCAACCTCGACCTGATCATCCCCTGGACCCTCAACGATTATCTGGAGATCAAAGGCGAGCAAAAAGACTGGTTCAACGAACGCCTCAAGGAACACCTGACCTGGCACTGCACGACGCAATTGCCCGGCTACGTCGACTGGCTGGATCGCTTGAAGACCATGGTACAAACCAATCAGGTGACCGACGAAGCCCTGCAACAACGGACCCAGGAAGCCAAGGCCGCCATCGCCGAAACCGCCCAGGCCATCACCCCCTCGGCCATCGAATTGCTGCAAGGCCTGAGTGACGAACAAGTCGACGACATGGACGCCTCTTTCGTCAAAGACCAGCGCAAACGCCAGCAGCAATACCTCAAGCCGACATTGCAGGAGCAGATCCAGGAGCGCAGCGAGCGCATGGTCAAACGCCTGAACGACTGGCTCGGCCCGCTCAACGACGTCCAGCGCCAGCGGGTGGTCGCCTGGTCCACCGCCCTGGGCGATCAGAACCAGCAATGGATCGCCAACCGCGCCCACTGGCAAAACCAGTTCAGCGAAGCCGTGGCCCAACGCCACAGCCCCGATTTCCCGAAACGCATCGAGCAGTTGCTGGTCAACCGCGAAAGCCTCTGGACGCCCGCCTACCGCGAAGCCTTCAGCAAAACCGAAGCCCAGGCCCGCAGCCTGCTGGTGGACCTGATGGCCGAAAGCACCCCGGCCCAGCGCGAGCGACTGCTGAAGAAAATCGACGGGGTGAAGAAGGATTTCACTGATTTGAAGTGCCTGGAAGCAGCACGCTCTTAAAACCATTGAAGATCC
>NZ_JACNDD010000273.1:0-3368 GCF_017351395.1 Pseudomonas sp. FW305-28 | reverse complement strand
TCAGCAGATAGGGGTTTCGGAATTTAATCTTGACGATGACCTACTCTCACATGGGGAAACCCCACACTACCATCGGCGATGCATCGTTTCACTTCTGAGTTCGGGATGGGATCAGGTGGTTCCAATGCTCTATGGTCGTCAAGAAATTCGGTAGCCAGCGCGTGCCTTGCGGTCACGTTCCAGCGAATGGGTATGCGATAGTTTGTGTGTTGCAATCGAGCGTCGCGAACTTTCGGTTCGTTTCGTCTTCACACACCGCAATCTGGTCTCGTTCGCCCTGGGGCTCGGAGTTTACAAATTGCTTGGGTGTTATATGGTCAAGCCTCACGGGCAATTAGTACAGGTTAGCTCAACGCCTCACAGCGCTTACACACCCTGCCTATCAACGTCGTAGTCTTCGACGGCCCTTCAGGGGACTCAAGGTCCCAGTGAGATCTCATCTTGAGGCAAGTTTCCCGCTTAGATGCTTTCAGCGGTTATCTTTTCCGAACATAGCTACCCGGCAATGCCACTGGCGTGACAACCGGAACACCAGAGGTTCGTCCACTCCGGTCCTCTCGTACTAGGAGCAGCCCCTCTCAAATCTCAAACGTCCACGGCAGATAGGGACCGAACTGTCTCACGACGTTCTAAACCCAGCTCGCGTACCACTTTAAATGGCGAACAGCCATACCCTTGGGACCGGCTTCAGCCCCAGGATGTGATGAGCCGACATCGAGGTGCCAAACACCGCCGTCGATATGAACTCTTGGGCGGTATCAGCCTGTTATCCCCGGAGTACCTTTTATCCGTTGAGCGATGGCCCTTCCATACAGAACCACCGGATCACTAAGACCTACTTTCGTACCTGCTCGACGTGTCTGTCTCGCAGTCAAGCGCGCTTTTGCCTTTATACTCTACGACCGATTTCCGACCGGTCTGAGCGCACCTTCGTACTCCTCCGTTACTCTTTAGGAGGAGACCGCCCCAGTCAAACTACCCACCATACACTGTCCTCGATCCGGATAACGGACCTGAGTTAGAACCTCAAAGTTGCCAGGGTGGTATTTCAAGGATGGCTCCACGCGAACTGGCGTCCACGCTTCAAAGCCTCCCACCTATCCTACACAAGCAAATTCAAAGTCCAGTGCAAAGCTATAGTAAAGGTTCACGGGGTCTTTCCGTCTAGCCGCGGATACACTGCATCTTCACAGCGATTTCAATTTCACTGAGTCTCGGGTGGAGACAGCGCCGCCATCGTTACGCCATTCGTGCAGGTCGGAACTTACCCGACAAGGAATTTCGCTACCTTAGGACCGTTATAGTTACGGCCGCCGTTTACCGGGGCTTCGATCAAGAGCTTCGCGTTAGCTAACCCCATCAATTAACCTTCCGGCACCGGGCAGGCGTCACACCCTATACGTCCACTTTCGTGTTTGCAGAGTGCTGTGTTTTTAATAAACAGTCGCAGCGGCCTGGTATCTTCGACCGGCGTGGGCTTACGCAGCAAGTGCTTCACCCTCACCGGCGCACCTTCTCCCGAAGTTACGGTGCCATTTTGCCTAGTTCCTTCACCCGAGTTCTCTCAAGCGCCTTGGTATTCTCTACCCAACCACCTGTGTCGGTTTGGGGTACGGTTCCTGGTTACCTGAAGCTTAGAAGCTTTTCTTGGAAGCATGGCATCAACCACTTCGTCACCCAAAGGGTAACTCGTCATCAGCTCTCGGCCTTAGAATCCCGGATTTACCTAAGATTCCAGCCTACCACCTTAAACTTGGACAACCAACGCCAAGCTGGCCTAGCCTTCTCCGTCCCTCCATCGCAATAACCAGAAGTACAGGAATATTAACCTGTTTTCCATCGACTACGCTTTTCAGCCTCGCCTTAGGGACCGACTAACCCTGCGTCGATTAACGTTGCGCAGGAAACCTTGGTCTTTCGGCGTGGGTGTTTTTCACACCCATTGTCGTTACTCATGTCAGCATTCGCACTTCTGATACCTCCAGCAAGCTTCTCAACTCACCTTCACAGGCTTACAGAACGCTCCTCTACCGCATCACTTGCGTGATACCCG
This sequence comes from Pseudomonas sp. FW305-28, assembly GCF_017351395.1. Lineage (NCBI taxonomy): Bacteria > Pseudomonadati > Pseudomonadota > Gammaproteobacteria > Pseudomonadales > Pseudomonadaceae > Pseudomonas > Pseudomonas sp. FW305-28. The sequence goes on along the minus strand of NZ_JACNDD010000273.1, from coordinate 1,315 downwards.
TAGCTTCGGTGTATGGTTTGAGCCCCGTTACATCTTCCGCGCAGGCCGACTCGACTAGTGAGCTATTACGCTTTCTTTAAAGGGTGGCTGCTTCTAAGCCAACCTCCTAGCTGTCTAAGCCTTCCCACATCGTTTCCCACTTAACCATAACTTTGGGACCTTAGCTGACGGTCTGGGTTGTTTCCCTTTTCACGACGGACGTTAGCACCCGCCGTGTGTCTCCCATGCTCGGCACTTGTAGGTATTCGGAGTTTGCATCGGTTTGGTAAGTCGGGATGACCCCCTAGCCGAAACAGTGCTCTACCCCCTACAGTGATACATGAGGCGCTACCTAAATAGCTTTCGAGGAGAACCAGCTATCTCCGAGCTTGATTAGCCTTTCACTCCGATCCACAGGTCATCCGCTAACTTTTCAACGGTAGTCGGTTCGGTCCTCCAGTCAGTGTTACCTAACCTTCAACCTGCCCATGGATAGATCGCCCGGTTTCGGGTCTATTCCCAGCGACTAGACGCCCTATTAAGACTCGCTTTCGCTACGCCTCCCCTATTCGGTTAAGCTCGCCACTGAAAATAAGTCGCTGACCCATTATACAAAAGGTACGCAGTCACCCAACAAAGTGGGCTCCCACTGCTTGTACGCATACGGTTTCAGGATCTATTTCACTCCCCTCTCCGGGGTTCTTTTCGCCTTTCCCTCACGGTACTAGTTCACTATCGGTCAGTCAGTAGTATTTAGCCTTGGAGGATGGTCCCCCCATATTCAGACAAAGTTTCTCGTGCTCCGTCCTACTCGATTTCACTTCTAAGATCCTTTCGCGTACAGGGCTATCACCCACTATGGCCGCACTTTCCAGAGCGTTCCGCTAAAATCAAAGAAGCTTAAGGGCTAGTCCCCGTTCGCTCGCCACTACTAAGGGAATCTCGGTTGATTTCTTTTCCTCAGGGTACTTAGATGTTTCAGTTCCCCTGGTTCGCTTCTTGCACCTATGTATTCAGTACAAGATAACCATCTTATGATGGCTGGGTTCCCCCATTCAGACATCTCCGGATCACAGTCTGTTTGCCGACTCCCCGAAGCTTTTCGCAGGCTACCACGTCTTTCATCGCCTCTGACTGCCAAGGCATCCACCGTATGCGCTTCTTCACTTGACCATATAACCCCAAGCAATCTGGTTATACTGTGAAGACGACATTCGCCGAAAATTCGATCTTGCTCAAAGAGCAACTCACAAATTTTACCTTAGCCTGATCCGTTACCAGTGAAAGTAACGTTCAGTCTATCTTTCTATCACATACCCAAATTTTTAAAGAACGA
>NZ_JACNDD010000272.1:0-3376 GCF_017351395.1 Pseudomonas sp. FW305-28 | reverse complement strand
GCTCCCACACAAGCCGCTCCCACAGGGCTCAGCGCAGGCCTCTCAGGCAATCTGCGCCTTGGACGCCAAATCATCAAACGTAAACTCATCCAGCGCATCTTCCTGCTCATCCAGCACCTGGCGCGGATGATCATTGCCCGGAATGCTGCTGTCGATCAGGCTCAACAACCGCGAGCCACGGGGCGTCAGCACGAAGTTCTCGCCATTACCGCCCTCTTCCTCCGGCCGCGGCTCGATATAGCCACGCTCCAGCAGTAATTTTTCATACTCCCCGGCGACCGCTTTCAGATGATCGAGGTTTTCGATCTCCTCACCCGCCGCCGCCTTCTGAGCCGCGTATTCCTCCGCATAAGGCCGAGGGGTAAAACTGTGGCCGGCGCCGTTCTGCACTTCGTGCAACAACTTTTCGATCAAGTCCCAGTTGTAAGTCGTCATCCTGGTCCATCCTCTGAAGAGTGAGATGCCTACCTAGGTTGTGACCGAGGTGCTGCGCTGCCGTTCAGCCGGGTTTCCGGGTGGTCACTGCCTTGAGCCGACCAACGGCCTGTCGAATTCATCGAAGGCCAAACGACCAGTTGCTGAAGCGCCCACTCAGCAGCTCTGCCATGCAGGAGAAATCACCATGAACGTAGAGAATCATCCGGTCGTCTCGCGGGAAGAATGGCTCGCCGCCCGCCGCCAACACCTGGCCCACGAAAAAGCCTTCACCCGCGAACGGGACAAACTCAGCGCCGAACGCCGCGCCTTGCCCTGGGTAAAAATCGACAAACCCTACCGCTTCCAAGGCCCCCACGGCGAACTGAACCTGGCCGACCTGTTCGGCGGCCGCAGCCAATTGATCGTCTACCACTTCATGTTCGGCCCCGGCTGGACAGAAGGCTGTGATGGCTGCTCGTTCCTGTCCGACCACATCGACGGCGCCAACCAACACCTGGCCCACCATGACGTGGCTGTGGTCGCCGTCTCCCGCGCCCCCTTTACCGAGTTCCAGGCGTTCAAACGCCGCATGGGCTGGGCGTTCGACTGGGTCTCGTCCAACGGCTGCGACTTCAACTACGACTTCGGCGTCAGCTTCAAAGCCGAAGACACCGCCGGTGGAAAAGCCACCTACAACTACGAAAAAACCGACACCACCGAAGGCGAACTCCCTGGCCTGAGCGTCTTCTATCGCAACGAAGCCGGCGACATCTTCCACACCTACTCCACCTACGCCCGCGGCCTGGACATGCTGGTCGGCACCTACAACTACCTCGACCTGACGCCAAAGGGCCGCAACGAAGACGAAATCATGGATTGGGTGCGGCATCACGATAAATACGACGAGGCCAAGCCCCACAGCTGCTGCCACAGCTGATGCGCCAACCCGCACAAGTCGAGCGCGATCCCCGTGGCGAGGGAGCTTGCTCCCGCTCGACTGCACAGCAGTCGCCTGCAGTGCCTGACCCGCGGCAGCCCAAAAAACCGACTGATGCAGGGCTAAAGGTCCTACACAAAGCTCGGAAAGTGGCGTCTTGTGGCTCTGGAACGGGGCGGTCTATAGTCCGTTGTCGCCTAAGAAGCGACCGGGTTTGGCGACCCGATCCACAGAGAGACTCATTAATTTTCGAGGCTCTGAATATGACCAGATACATGCCCATCACCGGAATCGACTGCACCCCAGCCACCCTGCTCATCGACACCGAAGCCCCGCTGGACGTCCTCTTCGAAACCGCCGACTACCGCATCCGCGCCGTGACCCAACTGCTGGAAAACATCGCTTTCCGCTCGGATATCAGCTCCGATACGGTGGTGCTTTCTGATTTTTGCAAACTACTGACGATATCTCTGCGCGACGGATGTGACGTGATGGATGTGATTGGGAGACGGTTGCGGGCGCAGGTAGCGGAGTAGACGAACGGCGGGCGACTTATGGTCGTCCGTTCGTACGTTGGTACTTATCGATATTTTTTTATAAAAACCGGAATTACCACTGGCGAAGCCGACCTGGGGGAATTGATCAAGCCCTCGCTTTTCGCCACTGGCACCCCTTTGCTCTTTATTGCCTCAAACAGACTTTCGGTGGCTGCTCCATTGATAAACTCGCCGCCGTCAGTGGTCACGCTCAACGCCAATTGACGTCGTTCCTCGGTCAATTGGAGCTGTTTGGTCCGAAAAAAAGTGTGCAATGCAACCTTCTGAAGCTTCGAAATACCCACATGAACGATCTCTACATATTTCAGTGCTTTGGCGTCCCACTCCTGTATATAAAGGGTATTTGCAGTCAGCGCGTAAGTGCAAAAATAATAAGCTCCAGTATTTGAACCTGGTGTTGAAATAATCAGTGAGCAGCGCCCATGCTGAAGAATTGGGTCGGTCAGCTCCGGAAAATCTTTGACGAGCTGAGCAGGAAACTGCTCACGGTCATAATAGATGGTGGCTTTGCCGTAGGGGGTTGTGTTGCAGGCCGACAAGAGCATTGCCAGACTAAAAAAGATACCAAGATAAAAATAACGCATAAATCCTCATGAAATTTCATGTCGATCACTAGACAAAGTTTTATCGCTACCGCTTGATCCATATGGGTGTCAAGCACGATTCGGTCGTAGCCATTGATGAGAAAACGGGTACGACGGGTTCAACCAGGCAGGTTGAGATAAGGGAGACCCTGCAGTTCAAAACTGCCGGGCGAGTTGGCTGTTACCTTGACTTGAGACCGGCTAATGGGTGTCCCCTTTTTGAATACTTTACGATGCAAAAAAACACCCGCTCTCATCAATCCAAATCACTCCTGGAATTTCATAAAAATAAACTGTTAGCTCGCTATCATTTTCAGATTCTGCACTTTCTGGCCAACAATCTCTTAGGTAAGACACAATCTTCTTCACATCTAAATCCCAATGAGCTGCTTCATCGTAAATAGAAAGCTTTGGACAGGGATTATCTGGGGAAACATAGCAATCAGCCCCGGGCTTAATGAATTTTATCTTACCATTAACCAGCAGATACTCAATCATGTAAAAAAACGCATCTTTTCGCTGTTCAAATGTAAATTCAGGGTTCCATGAACCAATTGTGCTAAAAAGAGCAGATATCCATAGACCAAATGAATCGCGAACTATTTCATCAAAAAACTTGACAGTCATCATGGTTTCCCAATTAGGAATTTTATTTCTGGGTTATATGTGGTCCCTGTGGCTGCCTTGGGAACATCGATAGTCCACGCAGGTCCAGTCTGACCGGATGAAGACGAGAAGTTCCGTAAAGTGTAGTTCCCCTCCGGGGTGCTAACCACATAAATATCACCTTTCCCAGAGATAGTGCGGGGAGAAGGTAGGGAAGTAGACCCTGTTAGTTCAGAAAAATACTGCTTAACCTCCACATCTGTTGCACCAGAAGA
>NZ_JACNDD010000271.1:0-3400 GCF_017351395.1 Pseudomonas sp. FW305-28 | reverse complement strand
ATCTTCCACTGCTGGTCGTCAGTCGTGCTCTTCCAGGTACCGCAACGCCAGTCGCTCCGTCGCCACCTTGGTCGCGGGCGGCAGGTGTGGTGCCACCAGCATCATGATCTGGTAGACCACCAGTCGAACCTCGCCCTCGCGGTCCAGGATCCGCTGGTAGTCCAGGGAGAACAGCAACGTCATGGTGATCTGCTCCACCAGTTGCCCCAGGGCCTGGGTATCGCTGACCAGCAGATCCTGGGCCTTGAGCTGCGCCAGCAGTGAGGCGAGGGTTCGCTTCAGGGCATTGAGCAATTGACGGATGCCCTTGGCCAGCTTCGGCAGGCGCCCGGCCAGGTTCGACAGGTCCTGGAACAGAAACCGGTACTGGGCCAGGCGCTCGACGATCAAGTGCAGGAACAGCCAGTAGTCTTCCGGCGCCAACTGCGCATCCGCCGGTGGGTCCAGCAGCGGTGCCAGTTCGCTCTGGAAGCGCTCGAACAACCCGAGGATCAGCGGTTCCTTGCCATGGAAGTGGTAGTAGAGGTTGCCTGGGCTGATGCCCATTTCGTTGGCAACTTCCATCGTGGATACGTTCGGTTCGCCCTTTTCGTTGAATAATTGCAGGGCGCATTCAAGGATGCGGTCGCGGGTTTTCATCCGGTCTTCTTAATGATCGAGTCATGCCACGGCCAATCGCCTGGCCGTGGGGTAGGGCCTTCAGCGCACGCGAACATAGGTGCCGGGGGCGGCGTCCAGAGGCGGGTAGTTCGCGTTGCCCAAGGTCATCTGGGTTTCGTGCTGGGCGCCGGAGCGCTCCTGGATCCAGCCCAGCCATTGCGTCCACCAACTCCCTTCGACGTGGGCGGCGTCGTAGTACCAGGCCCGTGGGTCGCTGCTCATTTTTGCGCTTTCGATGTAGTTGGCCTTGGGGTTGCCCGGCGGGTTGAGAATGCTCTGGACATGGCCACTGTTGGAAAGCACGAAGCGTTTGTCGCCACCGAGCAACAGCGTCGAGCGATAGACGGCGTCCCAGGGCGTGATGTGGTCGTTGATGCCGGCCACGCTGAAGCTGTCCACCGTCACTTTCTGCAGGTCGATGGGCGTGCCGCACACTTCCAGGCCGCCGGGGTGGGTCAGTGGGTTGTGCTTGAAGAAGTCCAACAGATCGCCGTGGTAAGCCGCCGGCAGCCGGGTGCAGTCGTTGTTCCAGTAGAGGATGTCGAAGGCCGGCGGCTCTTTGCCCAGCAGGTAGTTGTTGATGAAGTAGGTCCAGATCAGGTCGTTGGGACGCATCCAGGCGAACACCCGGGCCATGTCGCGACCATCGAGAATGCCCTTCTGGTAGGAGCGGCGCTTGGCGGCCTCGAGGGTCTGCTCGTCGATGAACAGCGTGGCCTGGCTGTCGATCTGACTGTCCAGCAGGCTCACCAGGTACGTCGCACTGGCGACCCGCCGCAGCTGGCGCTTGGCTTGCAGGTGGCCTTGCAGGGCGGCGATGGTCATGCCACCGGCACAGGCCCCCATCAGGTTGACCTCTCGGGCGCCGGTGATCGCCCGGCAGACGTTCATGGCCTCTTCCGTGGCCTCGACATAGCTGGACAAGCCCCATTCACGGTGGCGTACGTCAGGGTTGCGCCAACTGATGATGAACACCTGCAAACCGTTTTTCAGGGCGTACTGGACGAAACTGTTGGAGGGGCTGAGGTCGAAAATGTAGAACTTGTTGATCTGTGGCGGCACGATCAGCAATGGTTTGGCGTACTGCTTTTCGCTCATGGGCCGGTACTGGATCAGTTCGAGCAATTCATTGCGAAACACCACTGCGCCGGGTGTGGTCGCCAGGGTCTTGCCGACTTCAAAGGCATGGGGCGTGGTCTGGCGCGGCAAGCCGTCGTTGTGCAGCAGGTCGTCCACCAGATGGCTGATGCCTCGAACCAGGCTGGCCCCGCCGGAGTTGAACAGCTCCTTGACCGCCAGCGGGTTGAGCAAGGTATTTGACGGCGATACGGCGTCGTTGAGCAGGGCGAAGGCGAAGTGGGCGCGGGCGCGGTCATCCTGGCTCATGTCGCTTTCGTCAATCCAGCTCTTGACCTGTTTTTGCCAGCTCAGGTAGGCCTGCAGGCTGCGGCGGTAGAATGGATTGAGCTGCCAGGTGGGGTCGGCGAAACGCGGGTCGTTGGGGTTGGTGGGGTGCAGGGTTTCGCCCAGCAACACACGGCCCAATTGACTACCCAGTTTCAACGCATGCCGGGCACTGTGCACCGGGTTGCGCAAGCCGTGTGCGGCCACGCTGCGCAAAGTGGACAGCAGGTCCCTGCCACGCAGGCCGGTGACCGCACTTTGTGCGTTGATGAAACTGGCAGGGGCGGGCATGGAACCCTTCGCCGGTCTGTCGCGCATGAGTCAACTCCTTCGTCATCAGGCTAAAAACAAACACACCGAACCAGACAACATAGTCGCTGTTTCGGGTCGCTGCGCGATCCGGCGTCCTGCCAGGCGCAAATGGGCGGTTTCAGCCGCCCCCCAGCGGCGAGGGATGCGGATGCATCACGGCACGCTGACGTTCTTCCTCCAGGAACTTCATGATGATCGGCGCCACCGCCTCGGCCCGGGTGATCAGGAACAGATGGCCGTCATCGATGATATGCAATTGGGCGTTGGGAATGCGCCAGGCCAGCATGCGCATGTTGATCAAAGGAATCAGCGGGTCGTCATCGCCGGCCAGCACCAGTGTCGGCTGGTGGATCTTGTGCAGCCAATGGATGCTGGTCCAGCCGAGGCCGGCGAACAGTTGCCAGTAATAACCGAGCTTGCCCGCCGAGCGAACCTTGGCCGCGTGGCTGGCCGCCAGGCTCGGGTCACGGCGAAACGAACCGCCATAGATCAGCGGTGCGATACGCATCACATGGGAAGGCTGAACGTAGCGCCGGGGGCTGGCCATCATCCACAGCACCTTCGGTTTGCCCGGCACCATCACCGCCCCGGCCGCCGTGGCCGCCAGCACCAGCTTCTTGCAGCGCTCCGGGTAGTCGTAGGCAAACTGCTGGGCCAAGGCGCCCCCCCAGGACACGCCGATCACGTTGACCTGCCCGTAGTCGAGGTAGTCGAGCATCCGCGCGGTGAGCTTGGCCAGGCCCGGAAAGCGATACGGCCGGTTGGGCGTCGATGAACCGCCGACACCGGGCACGTCAAAGGCGATGACTTCCAGGTCCGGGTCCAGGGCCTGGATGAACGGGAACACCAGCTCGAGGTTGGCGCCGATGCCGTTGAAAATCAGCAAGGGCGTCAAGTGAGGCTTGCCGGGACGTACCGCGGTGCGCAAGGTCTGGCCATCCAGATCGACGGTACGGAAGATGTACGGTTGCGGCATGCTTCAAGCCCTGTGGGTTGGGTCGCTGTCTTTCATTTTTCCCCGATC
>NZ_JACNDD010000270.1:0-3401 GCF_017351395.1 Pseudomonas sp. FW305-28 | reverse complement strand
CATGCGCAACGAATCGATTCGCTACCTGATTGTGCCGGGCTGGCAAGGATCGCCGGAAAATCATTGGCAAACCCACTGGCAGAACAGCCTGCCCAACAGTGCCAGGGTCGAGCAGGCCGACTGGGTGACGCCTCGGCGTGAAGACTGGGTCGCGGCGCTGGCCGAGGCCGTGGCCGCTGACAGCACGCCGGTGATCCTGATTGCCCATAGCCTGGGTTGCATCACGGTGGCCCATTGGGCCGCCACCGCGCCGGTGCAGTTTTTGCGGCAGGTGCGTGGGGCGTTACTGGTGGCGCCGGCGGATGTCGAGCGGCCAGCCTGCGTCCCGGCGCTGCGCAACTTCGCGCCGATTCCCAGCGATCTGTTGCCGTTCCCAAGCCAAGTGGTCAGTTCCGACAACGACGACGCCGTGAGCGCCCCACGCGCTCTGGAACTGGCGCGCAACTGGGGGGCCGAGGCCGGAATCCTGGCCGGGGCGGGGCATATCAACGTGAAGTCCGGCCACCAGCGTTGGGAGCAGGGTTTCGCTTATCTCTATCGTCTGCAAAACCGCATGGAGCATCACGCCCTGCGTCGCGCCTGAATTTTTAGCGCCCCCCGTCTCCCGGCGGTCTGGGGCGGGAGCCTGCCATGAGTTTGCATGAAACCTTCGGTCAGCCCTTGCTGACCTTTCCCGATGCGGAAAAAAGCCCCCTGAGCATTCGCGCCAAGGCGCTGGTGTTTGTCGACCCCCGTTCACGGCAGTTGCGCCAGGAGTTGGAGCAACTGGCGCCCCGTGCGATCTCGGTGCTGATACGCGGCGAAACCGGTAGCGGCAAGGAACTGCTGGCCCGGCATATCCATCGCGAAAGCGATCGCGGCGGATTGTTTGTGTCGGTCAACTGCGGCGCCATCAGTCCGACCTACGCCGACGCCGAACTGTTCGGGTATGCCGCCGGCAGCTACAGCGGCTCGGCCAGCAGCCGGGCCGGTTGGTTCGGTTCGGCCAACGGCGGCACCCTTTACCTGGATGAAATCGGCGATTTGCCGCTGCCGATCCAGATCAAGTTGCTGGCGGCCCTGGAGAACCACGAAGTCACCCGTGTCGGCGCCCACCAGCCCAGTCCGGTGGATGTCCGCCTGGTCGCGGCCACCAGTATCGACCTGGCGCAAGCGGTGGCGGCCGGGAAATTCCACGAACGGCTCTACCACTACCTGGGCGAAGGCCGACTGGAACTGCCAGCCCTGCGTGAACGGGTGGGCGATATTCTGTCCCTGGCCGAATACTTCCTGGGCATCTACAGCCAGCGACTTGGCCTGGCCGTGCCGCTGATCAGTGAAGCGGCGCAGCATGCCCTCGAACAGCACAGTTGGCCGGGCAACACCCGCGAGTTGGAAAACGTCATTCACTTCGCGTTGCTGGTCAGCACCGGTGACGAGATTTTACCCGAGCACCTGAATTTGCCGCCCCAGCCTTCAGTGCCGGAACTGATCGAGCAGCGAGTGGCACAGGTCATCGCAGGGGGATCGGAAGGTGAGCGTGCCGCACTCAAGGTGCTGCTCAGTCGATTGGGCTCGACGCTGTAAGCGTGGCTGCCCCGCTCTTGTGGCGAGGGCGCTTGCTCCCGCTGGGCTGCGTAGCGGCCCCAAGATCTTGCGGTTGCTGCGCAACCGAGCGGGAGCAAGCTCCCTCGCCACAGGGGCACGCTTGTGCCTTGTCTAACCCATCACGGCTTGTTGGGCGACAACTCCGCCATCCCCTTGAGCAATTCGATCGGCAAGGGGAAGACGATGGTGGAGCTTTTATCCCCGGCAATCGAGCCCAGCGTCTGCATGTAGCGCAGTTGCATGGCGCCTGGCTGGCGCCCGAGCATTTCGGCGGCCTGCATGAGTTTTTCCGAGGCTTGCAACTCGCCTTCGGCGTGGATCACTTTGGCCCGGCGTTCCCGCTCGGCCTCGGCTTGGCGGGCGATGGCGCGGATCATGGATTCGTTGAGGTCCACGTGCTTGATCTCGACGTTCGCCACCTTGATGCCCCAGGCGTCGGTCTGGGCGTCGAGCACTTGCTGGATGTCACCATTCAATTGCTCGCGCTCGGCCAGCAGTTGGTCCAGGTCATGTTTGCCGAGGACTGCGCGCAACGTGGTCTGGGCCAGTTGGCTGGTGGCCATGAGGAAATTTTCGACCTGGATGATCGCCTTCTGCGGGTCGAGCACACGGAAATACAGCACCGCATTGACTTTCACCGAGACGTTGTCCCGGGTGATCACGTCCTGGGGCGGTACGTCGAGGACAATGGTGCGCAGGTCGACGCGGATCATCTGCTGTACCACCGGAATCAGCAGGATCAACCCCGGTCCCTTGACCTGCCAGAACCGTCCTAGCTGGAACACCACCGCGCGTTCGTATTCGCGCAGGATCCGGAATGTCGCTCCCGCCAGCGCGATCACCAGCAGCAACAGCAGCACAAAACCGATTTGCATGCCCATCTCATACCCCTCCGGAGTCAGCGGCGGCCACTTCCAGCAGCAAACCCTTGCGGGCGATGACCCGCACCGCTTGCCCAGGCCGCAGCGGCGTCGCGCTTGCCACTTGCCAGCGTTCGCCTTCCAACTGGACCCAGCCATGATGATTGTTGCCGGCCTGCAACGCGGTCACCGCCGTGACGCTGCCCAGCAGTCTGGCATCGCCGCTGATGGGTTGGCGCGGCCGCGTTTTCAATGCACGGACCAGCAGTGCGAGCAACAGCAAGGCACTGATCAGGCCCAGGCCGAGCATCAGCGGAACCGGTACATCGGCGTTGGTCAGGATGACCGCGCCAATCACACACAAGACAATGCCACCCAGCCCCGCGACGCCGTAATTGGGCAAGGCTGCCTCGAAGACCAGCAAGGCCACGCCAACGGCGATCAGCCAGAAACCCAGGGGATCGGTGCCTGGCGGCATGAGGCCATCGGCGCCGAACGCGGCTCCGCCGATCGCCAGCAGCGCAACCGTCAACCAGTGAATGTTCACGGGATCCTCCGCAACGTGTCGTCGTCGGGATGTTATTCAAAGTCTAGTCGAGTCGGGGGTTGATTGAATTTTGATCAGTCTGGCGGTCGGCGAGGGGCTAGACTGCCTAGGAACAACCCCGTCATCCACTCATGTCCAGGAGCCCCCTATGGAACCGCCGATCCACACCCTTCGCGCATTGTTCAAGCAACTGGGCTTGCCCGATGACGCCATTGGCATTGATCAGTTCATCGCCACGCATTCACCCCTCAAGCCCGGATTGCACTTGGCCGATGCGTTTTTCTGGAATGAGGGCCAGCGGCAAATGCTGCGCGAGGAAATCCTCGAGGATGCGGACTGGGCGGAAGTGATAGACCAGTTGGATGTGTTGATGCGCAAGGGGCGTAGCGAGCGACCTGCCTGAGAGA
>NZ_JACNDD010000027.1:0-51738 GCF_017351395.1 Pseudomonas sp. FW305-28 | reverse complement strand
ATGGGATCTTTCAGGTGGGTGTGGGCGATAGGCAAAAAAAGCCCCGCGTCCAAATGAACGCGGGGCAAAGAATTGGTTGGTTGCGGCCAACCAAAGGAGCTCGGTTGAGCAGGGCGGGTCAGTTGCTGGCAACGGTTTCCGGTTGCCAGCCGCCACCCAGGGCCTTGTAGATCGCGACGATGCCGCGGTACAAGTCCACTTCGGCCTGGGCCTGGGTGTCTTCGGCGGCCAGGCGTTCACGTTGGGCATCGAGCAGCACGAGGAAGTCCACGGTGCCTTCGCGGTAGCGAATCTCGGCCAGGTCGGCGGCGGCGCGGCTCGATTCACTTTGGCGGATCAGCGAAATCAGCCGTTGCTGGCGCTTGCCGTAGTCACTGAAGGCGTTTTCCGATTCTTCCAGGGCCAGCAGCACTTGCTGTTCGTAAGTCGCCAGGGCGCCGTCCGCCTCGGCGTCGGCACCGCGCAAGCGCGCCCGCACGCTGCCCAGGTCGAAAGCGGCCCAGGTAATGCTCGGGCCCAGCGCCCAGGCATTGGCGGCCGAGGAACCGATCTGCGAACCGCGTCCAGCCGTGAAGCCGAGGAAACCGCTCAGGCTGACCCGCGGGAACAGATCGGCCTTGGCCACGCCGATGCGTGCCGTGGCGGCGGCCAGTTGGCGCTCGGCACTGAGAATGTCCGGGCGTCGTTGCAGCAGTTCACCCGGATCGCCGATGGGCAGGGCCTTGGCGATGGCCGGCAATTGTTTCGGGCTCAGGTCCACGCTGAGTTTGTCCGGGCGCTCGCCCAGCAACGTGGCGATGCGATTGCGTTGGCGTACCTGTTCGGCCTGCAGTTGCGGCACGCTGGCTTCTACAGACGCCAGGCGGGCATCGGCACGCACCACATCGAGCTGATCGCCGACGCCGGCATCACGCAGGCTTTCGGTGATCTTGCGCGAATCCTGCTGGTTCTTCAGGTTCGCCAAGGCGATCTTTTCCCGCAGTTGCGCGCCGCGCAATTGACCGTAGGCGTCCACCAGTTCGGCGATCATCGTCACCTGCAACTGATAGAGGTCGGCTTCGACCGCCTGCTGATCGGCATCGGTGGCTTCCAGGTTGCGCCGGATGCGTCCGAACAGGTCCAGCTCCCAGGCCATGTCCAGGCCCAGGTCGTAACGCTCGGTGTTGACCCGGTCGGTGGTCTGCCCGGGAATCTGGCCTTTGCCCAGGTCGCTGCTGGCCCGGCTGGTGATGGTTGGCATCACGTCATTGCTGGCGTCATCGCGAATCGCCCGGGCGGCACGCAAGCGGGCGAAGGCCACGCGCAACTCGCGGTTGCCATCCAGGGAGCGGGTCACCAACGCGTTGAGGGTCGGGTCGTCGAACTGCTGCCACCAGACGCCTTCGAAGCGGGCACGGTCGAAATTCTTCTGGCCGGCGGCACCGTCGGTGGCGGTGGTGATGTTCGCCGCCTCCGTGGGTGGTGCCTTGTAGTCCGGACCCACGGCGCAGGCGCTCAGCGCCAGGGCCAGCAAGCTCGGAACGAACGCTTTCAAACTCATTGTTGCGCCTCCAGTTTCAAAGCCCGGGCCGCCTTGCGGGCCTCGCTGCGCTCGACGAAGTTGCGGATCAGTACATAGAACACGGGGGTGAGCAGCAGACCGAAGAAGGTCACGCCGAGCATCCCGGAGAACACCGCCACACCCATGGCATGACGCATTTCCGCACCTGCGCCGCTGGAGAACACCAGGGGCACCACGCCCATGATGAAGGCGAAGGAGGTCATCAGGATCGGCCGCAGACGCAGGCGGCATGCTTCGAGGACCGCCGCCAGCGGGTTCATGCCTTCGAGCTGTTTATCCTTGGCGAACTCGACGATCAGAATCGCGTTCTTGCAGGCAAGTCCCACCAGTACGATCAAGCCGATCTGGGTAAAGATGTTGTTGTCGCCACCGGAGAGAATCACCCCGGTAATCGCCGACAGCAGGGTCATCGGTACGATCAGGATCACCGCCAATGGCAGGCTCCAGCTTTCGTACTGTGCCGCGAGCACCAGGAACGCCAGCAGTACGCAGAGCGGGAACACGAACAGTGCGGTGTTGCCCGAGAGGATCTGCTGGTACGTCAGGTCGGTCCACTCGTACGTCATGCCGTTGGGCAGTTCGTCCTTGAGCAGTTTCTCGATGGCCTTTTCAGCCTGGCCGGAACTGTAGCCCGGGGCAGCGGCACCGTTGATTTCAGCGGTGATGAAGCCGTTGTAGTGCATCACACGGTCTGGCCCCGAGGTGTCGCTGACCTTGATGAAGGTCGCCAGCGGGATCATCTCGCCACGGTTGTTGCGCACCTTGAGCTGGCCGATCTGGTCCGATTCGAGACGGAACTGCTGCTCGGCCTGGACGTTGACCTGGTAGGTGCGACCGAAGCGGTTGAAGTCGTTGGCATACAACGAACCCAGGTAGATCTGCAGGGTGTCGAAGATGTCGCTGACGGCCACGCCATGGGTCTTGGCTTTTTCACGGTCGATGGCGGCATCGACCTGGGGCACGTTCACGGTGTAGCTGGTGAACAACCCGGCCAGTTCCGGCACGCTGCGGCTCTTGGTGATGATGTTCATGGTTTCTTTGTACAGCTCGTCGTAGCCCAGGTTGCCCCGGTCTTCGATTTGCAGGCGGAAACCACCGATGGTACCCAGGCCCTGTACTGGCGGCGGTGGGAAGATCGCCATGTAGGCTTCCTGGATCTCCGAGTACTTGCCGTTCAAGGCACCGGCGATGGCGCCGGCCGACATGCTCGGGTCCTTGCGCTCGTCGAAGGGCTTGAGGGTCACGAACACGATGCCGGCGTTCGGGCTGTTGGTGAAACCGTTGATCGACAGGCCGGGGAAGGCCACGGCGCTTTCAACGCCTGGCTGCTTGAGGGCCAGGTCGGACATGCGCTTGATCACGTCTTCGGTGCGGTCCAGGCTCGAGGCGTCCGGCAGTTGGGCGAAGGCCACCAGGTATTGCTTGTCCTGGCCGGGCACGAAGCCGGTCGGGGTGGTGGAGAAGCCGAAGAACGTCAGCACCATCAGGCCGGCGTAGAGCACCAGGGCGATGCCGCTGCTGCGGATCACCCGAGCGACGGTGCCCACGTAGCCATGGCTGGCACGCTCGAAGAAGCGGTTGAACGGACGGAACAGCCAGCCACCGAACACCTTGTCCAGGAATTTGGAGAAACGGTCCTTGGGCGCGTCATGGCCCTTGAGCAGTACCGCGGCCAAGGCCGGCGACAGGGTCAGGGAGTTGATCGCCGAGATGACCGTGGAGATGGCAATGGTCAGGGCGAACTGTTTATAGAACTGACCGGTCAGGCCACTGATGAACGCCGCCGGAACGAAGACCGCGCACAGCACCAGGGCGGTGGCGATGATCGGGCCGGTCACTTCGCCCATGGCGCGCTTGGTCGCCTCCACGGGGGTGAGTCCCAGCTCGATGTTTCGCTCGACGTTCTCCACCACCACGATGGCGTCGTCCACCACGATACCGATCGCCAGGACCAGGCCGAACAGCGACAGGGCGTTCAACGAGAAGCCGAACAGGTGCATCACCGCGAACGTACCGATCAGCGAAACCGGCACCGCCACCAGGGGAATGATCGAGGCGCGCCAGGTCTGCAGGAACAGGATCACCACCAGCACCACGAGAATCAGGGCTTCGAACAGGGTGTGGACCACCGCTTCGATGGAACCCCGGACGAAGATCGTCGGGTCATAGACGATGCTGTAGTCCATCCCGGCCGGGAAGCCTTTCTTCAGCTCTTCCATCTTCTCGCGAACGTCGTTGGAGATCTGGATGGCGTTGGAGCCCGGACGCTGGAAGATCGGGATCGCCACGGCCGGCTGGTTGTCCAGCAACGAGCGCAGGGCGTATTGGCTGGAACCCAACTCGACCCGGGCGATGTCCTTCAGGCGCGTGATCTCGCCGTTGGCGCCGGAACGAATGATGATGTTCTCGAACTCTTCCTCATTCACCAGGCGACCCTGGGTATTGATCGACAACTGGAAGGATTGGGCATTGGGCGATGGCGGCGCCCCCAGGGCACCGGCCGCCACCTGGCGGTTCTGTTCACGGATCGCGGTGACCACGTCGGTGGCGGTCAGGTTGCGCGAGGCGGTCTTGTTCGGATCCAGCCAGACCCGCAGGGAGTAGTCACCCATGCCGAACAGTTGCACATCACCTACGCCGCCCAGGCGCGCCAGCTCATCCTTGATGTTGAGCAGGGCGTAGTTGGACAGGTAGAGCATGTCGTAGCGTTTGTCCGGCGAGGTCAAGTGCACGACCATGGTCAGGTCGGGCGATGCCTTGTCCACCGTGATACCGATCCGGGTCACTTCTTCCGGCAGTTTGGGTTCGGTCCGGGTGACGCGGTTCTGCACCTGCACCTGGGCGTTGTCCAGGTCGGTGCCCAGGGCGAAGGTGATGGTCAAGGTGATCTTGCCGTCAGCGGTGGACTGCGAGGACATGTACAGCATGTTCTCGACGCCGGTGATGGCTTGTTCCAGGGGCGCGGCCACGGTTTCGCCGATGACCTTGGGGTTGGCGCCGGGGAAGTTGGCGCGTACGACCACGGTCGGCGGCACGACTTCCGGGTATTCGCTGATCGGTAGCTGGAACAGCGAGATGGCGCCGGCGATCAGGATCAGCAGCGAAAGCACCGCTGCGAAGATCGGCCGCGAAATGAAGAACTGGGAAAATTTCATCTTGGATTCAGTCCCTTAACCGCGTGGGGTCGCAGCGGCCAGTTTGCCTGCCGAGCCTGACGCTGCCTTGGATGGCGCGACTTGGGGCAGGTTGCTGGCTTCGAGCGCTTTGCGTTGTTGTGCCAGGGCGGCAATGGTTTCGTCGCTGGCCATCGGCACGGTTTCAGGCGTGACCGGTGCACCCGGACGAGCCCGTTGCAGCCCCTTGACGATGATAGTGTCGTCTTTGCTCAGGCCGCTGCGCACGATGCGCAGGCCTTCGATCTTCGGCCCCAACTCGACGGCGCGGTAGGCCGGCTTGTTGTCGGCGTCCATCACCAGCACGAATTTCTTGCCCAGGTCGGTGCCCACGGCTTCGTCGTTGATCAGCACGGCGGCGTAAGTGCCGCTGCCTACCAGCTTCAGGCGGGCGTACAGGCCTGGGGTGTAGGCGCCGTCCTTGTTGTCGAACACGGCGCGACCACGAATGGTGCCGGTCTGCGGGTTGACCTGGTTGTCGACGAAGTTCATCTGGCCCAGGTGCGGGTTGCCGTCCTCGTTGGACAGGCCCATGTAGACCGGCGTGGCCTGGCCGCGCTGGCCCTGGCGGGCGAGTTGGGTGTACTTGAGGAAAACACGCTCGTCGGCGTCGAAGTAGGCGTAGACCTTGTCGGTGGACACGACGCTGGTCAGCGGCGTGACGTCGGCGGTCACCAGGTTGCCGGCGGTGATGTCCGCCCGGCTGACGCGACCGCTGATGGGCGAGGTGACCCGGGTAAAGCTCAGGTTCAGTTTCGCCAGGTCCAACTGCGCCTGGATGGCGGCGGCGGCGGCACGGGCTTCCTGGGCGGCGCTGGTGCGCGAATCCGCCAACTCGGCGGAAATGGCGTTGCTCAAGCGCAGGCGCTCGCCACGCTGGGCTTCGTTCTCGCTGCGGGTCGCGGTGGCGCGGGCTTGAGCCAGTTGGGCTTCGAGACGACGGACTTCAGCCTGGAAGGGGCGTGGGTCGATCTGGAACAACAGGTCGCCTTTCTTGACCAGCGCGCCTTCGGTGAAGGCCACTTCGTCGATCTGCCCGGAAACCCGCGGGCGGATCTCGACGGTTTCTGGCGCCTCGAGGCGGCCGGTGAACTCATCCCATTCGTTGACGGGCTGCTCCAACACCTTGGCCACACTGACTTTGGCCGGCGGCATGGACGCTGCCGTGTCGGGAGTCTTGCCACAGGCGCTCATCACCAGCACCGCCAGCAGCGCGAGGGGAAAACGCAGTTTTGAAAGTGAATGTTCCATGGATAGCATCCGCCAATGTATTGAGAATGGGCGGATGATGCGTGGCGCAAGGCACAGGAACGAATCGAATGAAGCAAAGGTAACTATCATTCAGAATGATATAAGCCATCGATGAGGGCTCTAGTCCGGCTTCCCTCGCGACAGCCTACTGCGGCAAATAAAGGTCATGGACACGCTTGACGGTCCCATCCGCGCGAAGCGCTTCAACCGCGTCGCGCAAATGCTCGACCATTTCCGGTGAGCATTGCCTGGAGCAGGCCAGGTAAAGGTCGGCGTTGCTGCCAACCGAACTCATGAGCAGTTTGCGCTTGGACACCTTCGGCCAGATGTAACGACTCTCCGGCACCCCGTTGAACCAGGCATCGATGCGCCCCATCAACAGCATCTGGGCGGGATTGTCGCCGATGGCCAACGGATAGATCTGTTCATCGCTGAAGCCTTCGGTGCGCAGGATATCTTCCTGTGCGCTGCCCAGGCCGACGCCGATCTTGCGGTAGGTTTCTTTCGCTTGGGCGAAGCTGCTCACCCGCCGCTCGAGGCTGAAAAAGGCGCGCTCCATGGGCATGATCGAGGCGATCCAGGTGAAGCGATCCTCACGAGTGGGGATGCGCGACAGGGGGGTGATCAAGTGGTCATGTTCTTCGCTGACATGCTTTTGTGCCCGGGCCCAGGGAAGCACATGGACCTTTACGGTGTACCCGGCCCTGGTCATGGCCGCCACGGCGACATCGCCCACGATGCCGTGGCCCCTGGGGTCGTTGACGAAGGTCAGCGGTGGTGCGTCAGGAATGTGCAGTTCAATGACCGGAGGTTCAGCGCTCGCCTCATGGGTAGCCAGCAGTGGCAGTAACAGACAAAGCCGGTAAAGCGCTTTGGTTGAGGCGTTCAAAACGCGTGTGGTCGGGCTCATGGACGGATACTTCAGGCATTGAAAGTGGTGCGCCAATCCCGGCGTAAGGGCGGCCGGGAACAACGTCTACAGGCCAGCTTCTTTATAGGGGGCGGCGCATGATGCAGCGATTCAACAGGATTCGCCAGAACCGTTCCATCCCATCACGTCAGTGCCGCTGCCTTGGCCCGACTGTGCTTCTGAAGGTATAGATCATTTACTCGGCGCAAGCGGTTAATTTGGATGTGTACCTGCACGGCGGACCTCCGGTGCAAGATCCTGCCGCGAAAGTCCCGTCCGTTCCCGGCATCGGTTGGACACGGACTGTAGGGTTTTCTTGCTGCAAGCGCGGCGCTACGATGGCCCAACCTCACACGTTAAGAGGATTCTCGATGAGCCTTTCTCCGTTCCACCTGGCGATTCCGGTCTACGATCTTGCCGCCGCCCGTACTTTCTACGGTGAAGTGTTTGGCCTGGAAGAAGGCCGTTCCAGCAGCCAGTGGGTCGATTTCAATTTCTACGGGCACCAACTGGTGATTCATGAGCAACCCAAGACCGCTTCCCAGGAAAGCGCCCAGAGCAATCCGGTGGACGGGCACGATGTGCCGGTCCCGCACTTTGGCGTTGTTCTGGCTTGGGAGGCGTGGGAGGCACTGGCTGAACGATTGAGATCTTTCGGTACGGAGTTTGTGATTGAACCCTACGTCCGCTTCAAAGGGCAGGTTGGCGAGCAAGCCACGATGTTCCTGTTCGATCCGTGTGGCAATGCCCTTGAATTCAAGGCATTCAAGGATATGAGCCAGCTTTTTGCCAAATGATGCGGATAAATCGGGAGCCCTTGTGGCGAGGGAGCAAGGCGCGGGTAACTGACGGACGGTTGTTTTGTGACTATATTCATTGGTGGTCACAAGTTGTCATCCCTCGCAGGGATGCGTAAGCTGCTTCCATGAATCAGCCAACAGCACCTTCGCCCAGCACTCGCGGCCCAGCCGATCATGACATTCGCGACCAGATTGTCGCGGCGGCCAACGAGCATTTCAGTCAATACGGCTACGCCAAGACCACCGTGTCTGACCTGGCCAAGGCCATTGGCTTTTCCAAGGCCTACATCTACAAGTTCTTCGATTCCAAGCAGGCGATTGGCGAGGCCATCTGTTCCAGCTGTCTTGCGAAGATCGTTGCGGCCGTGGAGGAGGCCATCAGCGAGGAAGGACTCTCTTCGACCGAGCGCTTTCGTCGCCTGGTCAAGACCCTGATTACCACGGGAATCGACCTGTTCTTCAATGATCGCAAGCTCTACGACATTGCCGCATTCTCCGCGTCGGAGCGCTGGCCCAGCTCCCAGGTGTATGACGCACGGATCAAGCAGTTCGTGGTGCAGGTCGTACGGGAAGGGCGCGAAAGCGGTGAATTCGAACGCAAGACACCCTTGGATGAAACCGTTGAAGCGATACACCTGACCCTTCGGCCTTTCGTCAATCCTCTATTGCTGCAGTACAGCCTCGATCATGTCGAGGTGGCGCCGACGCTCACCGCCAACCTCATCCTGCGTAGCCTGATGCCCTGAGCCACGGCTGCGCCGAGCAGCCGTCCCGCTTCGAAAACGTCTTCCTTGCATTCGGGTTGTACCTGACCGAGTGGTCTTTTTTTGTCTGTTGAGTGACTATTGACACAAATGGTCACATGAATAAGTATGGCGTCGACCTCCAAGTGATTCCTCTTGCGAGGCTTCTGCGGGTTCACGTTCAGGCCGTCGGAGGACGTCTAAATGACCAGTTTTGCTCAGGTGCTGGCGCAGTTCGATCCGAGCGTACCGTTCGTTGCTCCGGCCAATTGGCAGCAGGGTCGCACGATCTTCGGAGGGCTTTCGGCGGCGCTGTCGTTGGAGGCGGTTCTGCGCGAACGTCCACAGGGCTTTCCTCCGTTCAAGTCTGCGCAGGTGTCATTCATAGGTCCGGTCACGCAAGCCCAGACATTCGATACAAGCGTGTTGCGCGAAGGGCGATCCGTGACTTCTGTGTCTGTCGACTGCAAGTCGGGCGATGAGCTGGCGTTGCGCACGACCTTGCTGTTCGCTCAACCACGAGCCAGCAGGATTACCCATGAGGCGTGGGGATGTCCGTTGGTGGAGGAGGCGTCGCGGTACACCACGCTGGCGCTGGACAGCACCATTGCGCCTGCCTGCGCCTTCAACTTCGAAATGCGTCCCGCAGGTGGGTCACTGCCGGTGTCCGGGGCTACAAATCCCGAGTTACTGATGTGGGTTCGTCACCTGGATGCCCAGGGAGTGGACCCAGCGGTGGCGTTGATCGCCCTCGCTGACAGTCTGCCGCCGGCCGCGATGACTTGCTTCACAGAGCCGGCAGCCATCAGCTCGGCTTCCTGGACAATCGATCTGCCGCAGCCCGCCGTGGCCGGCGAGTGGTTTCTCATCAGCGCCTTCAGCCAGCAGGCTTCGGAGGGCTACTCCTTGCAAGATATGGAAATCTGGGACGAAAGCGGTCGGCGAGTGCTTTGGGCGCGCCAGACCGTGGCGATTTTTACCTAATAGAAAAACAAACCGTTCCATCCCCCCAGCAATTGTTCCTAGAGTCCTAATAATGAAAAGAATCTTGCTCAAGACCCCCATGAGTCTCGCCGTTGCGCTTGCAACGTCCCAAGTATTTGCCAGCGGCTTTGCGCTGAACGAACAAAGCATCAGTGGGATGGGCTCGGGTTTTGCCGGGCGGTCCTCTTCCGCTGAAGATGCCAGTACTGTCTTCGGCAACCCGGCGGGCATGTCTCGCTTGAAAAAAGAGCAGGTCAGCCTGGGCGCTGCGACGCTGTTTACCCAGAGCGATATCAGCCAGACTCGCAGCACTTTCGGTGGCCAAGAGGACGGTGACATGGTGCCGACCACCACGGTGCCGATGGGTTACTACGTCAAGCCGGTGGATGAGCATTGGGCTGTCGGCGTTGGTTTTTATGTGCCATTTGGTTTGATCACCGATTACGGCAGCGACTTTGCCGGGCGTTATTACGGCAACAAAAGCGAAGTGACGACGCTGACCTTCCAGCCTACCGTCAGCTATGCCTTCAACGACAAGGTGTCGATCGGGTTTGGTCCGACCATCAACCGTATCAGCGGTGAGATCTCCGGGATGGTGCCCAATCCCCTCAGCCCCGGCAGTAACGATGGCAAGCTCAAGAGCAATGGCGACGATACGGCGCTCGGCTTCAACGCCGGCATCCTGGTGCAGGCAACGGACCAGACTCGCCTGGGGCTGACTTACCACTCCAAGGTCAGTTACCACCTGGACGCCAAGTCCAAGCTCACCGGCGGCATTTTCAGCGTGTTGGGGGTAAGTGGCCGCAGCTATGACGCGTCGTTGGACGTGGATACTCCGGAGTCCGTGGACATCTCGCTCACTCATCAGCTCAATGACGACTGGACGATGTACCTGGGAAGTACCTGGACGCGCTGGAGCCGCTTCAAGGAGTTGACCATCGAGAACTCCGGCCTGCCTGCGCTGCTGAGCGGCGCGTTGAGCACCGTCAGCGAAGAACAGAACTGGCATGACACCTGGGCCCATGCCATCGGTGCCGCGTATAAGCTCAACGATCAATGGGTCCTGCGCGCGGGCTTGTCGGTCGACCAGTCGCCCGCCAACAACACCAACCGTGGGCCTCGGATACCAACCGGCGACCGCACGGTACTCAGCTTCGGTGCCGGCTGGACGCCAGTGGAAGAGGTGACGATCGACGTGGCTTACTCTTACTTGCAGGAAGAGAGCGTGCGCATCAACGAAACCTCGTCGACCCGTGGCGCATACAGTTCCAAATACCGGAACAGTGCCAGCGGTTTTGGTACTTCAGTCAGCTATCGCTTCTAACGCAATAGGGCGTGTGCCGGGAGCCCTTGCAGCTCCCGGTCCTTCGCCGCATCGATTCATGCCCCCATGACATTCGCCATGAGACGCTGGTGAAATCGGCGGGGCGTGGCCCAGGTCAGCACCGTGAGCGCCTTGTTGCCGAAGCCGGGTACCACACTCATGCGCCCGGCTTGCAGGGCGCGGATGCCTGCGCGAACCACTGGCTCAGGTTGCATCATCACCATTTTCAGCGCTGGCGTGAGGGTCTGGTTGGCGCTCTGCGCAAATCCGGTATCCGACATGCCTGGGCACAGCGCGGTCACGACGACACCGTCGCCCTTGAGTTCCTGGTGCAGTGCTTCGGAGAAGCGCAGCACGTAGGCCTTGGCCGCTGAATAGACCGCGAAATTTTTCACGCCTTGATAGGAAAGCAAGCTGGCGACCTGCAAAATTTGGCCGCGGCGGCGGATGCGCATGTCCTGGGCAAAGAGGCGAGTCATGGTGGTCAGGCTGGCGATATCCAGATTGATCATGGCCAGGGATTGGTCAATGGCGTGGTCCAGGAACGGGCCCTGCAATCCATGGCCGGCGTTGTTGATGAGCACATCGACCGCAATACCTCGTTGAACCAGCCGCTTGTGCAGTTCGATGACTGCAGGAATCGAAGACAGGTCGACTTGTTCGTTGATCACCTCGGTGCCGAAACGCTCACGCAGTTCTTTTGACAGTGCTTCCAGTTTGTCCAGCCTGCGGGCTACCAGAACGAGGGATTTTCCCTGCGCTGCGTATTGCCGGGCGAACTCCTCGCCAAAGCCGCTTGAAGCGCCCGTGATGAGCACCCAGGAATTCTCGTTGCTTTTCATATGGCTGGACTCCGGTGGTAAAGATTGAAAAAGCGGTGTTTGCCTGATCGCGAGCAAGCTCGCTCCCACAGGGAGTGAGCGCTAACCCTGTGGGAGCGAGCTTGCTCGCGATGACGGCCTGGTGTTCATGTCGAGTCATCGGCTCGCGATAGGCTGTTGTGGCTGCGGCGCTTGCCAGCCGCCACCGAGCGCCCTGAATGCCGCGACCGCCGCCCGTGCCGATTCCGTCCGTGCTTGTGCCCGGGCATCGGATGCCTGGAGCAGCGTTTCGTCGGCGTTGAGGACATCGATCAGGCTGGCCGTGCCTTTCTGATAGGCGATAAAGGATGATCGACGTGCCTCGTTCAATGAGGCTTCGCCTGCGGTGAGCGTGGTGGCCTGGGCTTCTCGGTTGACCAAGGCGGAGAGCGCGTTCTCGACATCCTCGGTGGCGCGCAGCGCGGACTGGCGGTAAGCGGCGAGCGCCTCGGCTTCCTGTCCCTTGGCCTGGTCGATCTGGGCGTTGATCCGGCCAAAATCGAACAGCCTCCAGCGCAGTCCCAGCGCCCCCGACGCCTGGCTGGCGCCGCCGGAGAAAAGGTGCCCGGCAGAGACCGTAGTGGCGCTGCCGAGCAACGCGCTGAGGGAGAATTTTGGATAGTACTCGGCGACGGCTTCACCGATGCGGGCATTGGAGGCGGCGAGACGGCGCTCGGCGACAATGAGGTCCGGCCGGCGGCGCAGCAGATCAGCCGGTGTACCCATCTCGCTGATTTGTGGGGGCAGGGGGATGCTACCCGTCTCGGTCAGTTGCGGGCGGTGGGTGCCTGGCGGCGTGCCGAGCATGACATCCAGTGCATTCATGGCGGCATCCAGCCCGGTTTGCAGGACCGGTACCGTTGCCTGGACCTGGGCAAGCGCGCCTTCGGTCTGGCGGACCTGATAGCTGGCGGCGAGGCCTTTGCTGTAGAGCAGTTGGACTTTTTCCAGCAGGTCCTGCTGGGTCTTGACCTGGTGGTTCGCAATGCCCAGCCGCGCTTGCAAGCCGCGCAGGGTGATGTAGATGTCAGCGGTCTGCGCGGCGACGGCCAGCCTCGTGGCCGCGGCCCCGGCCTCGGAGGCCTGGTACTCGGCCAATGCAGCTTCGCGTCCGCGTCGCAGGCCACCAAAGACATCCAGTTCCCAGCTCGCGCCCAGGTCCATCGAGTAGGTATTTCCATATCGATCATAACCGGGGTTTGAATCGAGTACCTGGCCCAGCGGCGTCTCGACGGATTGATAGGCCCGTGCGGCCTGGCCGCTGATATTTCCCGACGGCAGCAAGGCGGCGTTCGCGGCGCCCAGACCCGCCCGTGCCTGGACAACGCGCGCTGACGCCTGGGCAAGGTCGAGGTTCTGCTCCAGCGCCCTGGTGATGAAATCGGTCAGCACCGGGTCGCCAAACCCCTCCCACCAGGTTGTGAGACGGGTCCGCGCTGTGCCGGTCCTTTGTTCGACAGAAGACTGGCCCAGGAAACGATCCGAAAGCGTGGCATCGGGACGCTGATAGTCGGGACCGACCGCGCAGCCGGTCATCAAGCTGGCGCTTACTAAAAAAGCAAGAGGGCGCAGGGGTGGCATTGACGTTTCCTTGGGGTCGACATTTGTGACCATATTATATGATGGTCACACCCTGTCAATTGGTGATGGAAGTGGGTCTTCGGACTTAAGGTGTAGTATTTGCGGGTTATCTATAAAAAATGGCTATTCAGAAATTGCCTGATGATATGTGACCATTGACAGTATTGGTCACGAGCGCAAGAATGAGTCCCCCAGTCCTCTGTTCAGTAAAGGGAACCTATGCTCCGGCTCCGACCTGTCACCCTTGCCGCTTGCTTGTTGCCTCTCGTCCTCACGGCGTGTGGTGACTCATCCACTGCCACCGATCCGCGCACGCTTGCTCCTCTGGTGAGGGTTGCGCAAGTACAGGGTTCCTCCGCCGGCGCGCGTTCCTTCACCGGCGTCGTGGCGGCTCGCGTCCAGAGCGACCTGGGCTTTCGTGTGTCAGGCAAGGTCCTGGAGCGGTTGGTGGATGCCGGTCAGACCGTCAAGAAGGGCCAGCCGCTGATGCGTCTGGACCCCATCGATCTGGGCTTGCAGGCGCGAGCCCAGCAGGAAGCTGTCACGGCCGCACGCGCCCGGGCCAAGCAGACTGCTGACGATGAAGCTCGATATCGCGAGCTGGTGGCCGCCGGGGCGATTTCGGCGTCGGGTTATGACCAGATCAAAGCCGCCGCCGATACCGCGAAGGCGCAGCTCAGCGCCGCCGAGGCGCAAGCCGACGTGGCCCGCAATGCGTCCGGCTATGCGGTGCTTCTCGCCGACGCCGATGGCGTGGTGATGGAAACGCTCGCCGAGCCGGGGCAGGTCGTCAGTCCGGGTCAACCGGTGGTCCGACTGGCGCGAGCCGGGCAGCGCGAAGCCGTCGTGCAACTGCCCGAGACCCTGCGGCCAGCCGTCGGGTCCAACGCCCAGGCGACGTTGTATGGCAATACCAGCGGGGCGGTCGCCGCCAGGCTCAGGTTGCTTTCCGATTCGGCTGACCGGGTGACCCGTACCTTTGAAGCACGTTATGTCCTGGAGGGCGCCCTGGCTAATGCACCGCTGGGCTCGACCGTCACACTGCGTATCGCCGAGGGCGCGGCCCAGGGGCAGGTGCTGCAGGTGCCGATTGCGGCGCTGTACGACCCCGGCAATGGCACTGGCGTGTGGGTCATCGACGGCGAGCCGGCAAAAGTGACTTGGCGTCCGGTCCAGGTCCTGGGCTTGAGCGACGATGCGGCGCGCGTTGCAGGCCGTCTCGAGGTCGGTGAGCGCATTGTCGGCCTGGGTGCGCATCTGCTGCGTGAAGGCGAGCCCGTCCGGCTGCTTGCACAGGGCGATGTGAAGGTCGCGGGGACCCGCCAATGAGCTTCAATCTTTCGGCGCTCGCCGTGCGCGAGCGCGCCATCACGGTATTTCTGATTTTCCTGATCGCTGTCGCCGGGACCCTGGCGTTCTTCAAGCTGGGCCGTGCGGAGGATCCGCCGTTCACGGTCAAGCAACTGACCGTCATTACTGCATGGCCGGGCGCGACGGCGCAGGAGATGCAGGACCAGGTTGCCGAACCGCTGGAAAAACGCCTGCAGGAATTGAAATGGTACGACCGCTCGGAAACCTACACCCGACCTGGCCTGGCTTTCACCATGGTCTCGCTGCTCGACCGCACGCCGCCTTCACAGGTGCAGGAAGAGTTCTACCAGGCGCGCAAGAAGCTCGACGACGAAGCCACCAAGTTGCCGGCGGGTGTGATCGGCCCCCTGGTCAACGACGAGTACTCGGATGTGACGTTCGCGCTTTTCGCCCTCAAGGCCAAGGGCGAGCCGCAGCGCCTGCTGGTGCGTGATGCCGAGGTTCTGCGCCAGCGCCTGTTGCATGTGGCGGGGGTGAAGAAGGTCAACATCATCGGCGAACAGGCCGAGCGCATTTTCATTTCCTTCTCCCATGACCGGCTGGCGACCTTGGGGGTCTCTCCCCAGGACATCTTCGCTGCACTGAACAGCCAGAACGTACTGACGCCCGCCGGCTCCATCGAAACCAAGGGGCCGCAGGTTTTCCTGCGGGTGGAGGGCGCCTTCGATACCTTGGAGAAAATCCGCGACACGCCGCTGGCCATCCAGGGGCGCACGTTGAAACTCTCGGACGTGGCGACGGTTGAGCGTGGCTATGAAGACCCGGCCACCTTCCTGGTGCGCAACAACGGCGAAGAGGCGTTGTTGCTGGGCGTGATCATGCGCGAGGGTTGGAACGGCCTCGATCTGGGCAAGGCGCTCGATGCCGAGACGAGCAGGATCAATGAAGACATGCCGCTGGGCATGACGCTGACCAAGGTGACCGATCAGGCGGTGAACATCAACTCGGCGGTCGACGAATTCATGGTCAAGTTCTTCGTTGCCTTGCTGGTGGTGATGGTGGTCTGCTTCATCAGTATGGGCTGGCACGTCGGTATCGTGGTCGCGGCGGCAGTACCCTTGACCCTGGCCATCGTGTTTGTGGTGATGGCGGCCACCGGCAAGAACTTCGACCGGATCACTCTGGGCTCGCTGATTCTGGCCCTCGGGCTGCTGGTGGATGACGCCATCATCGCGATCGAAATGATGGTGGTGAAGATGGAGGAGGGCTACGACCGGATCAAGGCCTCCGCGTACGCCTGGAGCCACACGGCCGCACCGATGCTCTCCGGTACGCTGGTGACGGCGATCGGCTTCATGCCCAACGGCTTCGCCCAGTCCACCGCTGGCGAATACACCAGCAACATGTTCTGGATCGTCGGCATTGCCCTGATCGCCTCCTGGGTGGTCGCAGTAGCGTTCACTCCCTACCTGGGGGTGAAGATGTTGCCGGACATCAAGAAGGTCGAAGGCGGCCAGGCGGCCATCTACGACACCCCACGCTACAACCGCTTCCGGCGAATCCTGACGCGGGTGATCGCCCGCAAATGGCTGGTGGCCGGCACCGTCATCACACTGTTTGCGGTCGCCATCCTGGGCATGGGCCAGGTCAAGAAGCAGTTCTTCCCGACGTCGGACCGTCCCGAGGTCATGATCGAAGTACAAATGCCTTATGGCACCTCCATCGAGCAGACCAGCGCCGCCACCGTCAAGGTTGAGGCGTGGCTGCAGAAACAGGAGCAAGCCAAAATCGTCACGGCTTATATAGGGCAGGGTGCACCGCGCTTTTTCCTGGCGATCGCGCCGGAACTGCCTGACCCATCGTTCGCCAAGATCGTGGTGCTGACAGACAACCAGGAAGCACGGGAAACCCTCAAGTTCCGCCTGCGCGAAGCGGTCGCTGAAGGGCTGGCCCCGGAGGCCCGGGTCAGGGCGACGCAAATTGTCTTTGGTCCGTACTCACCCTTTCCCGTGGCCTACCGGGTGATGGGACCTGACCCGTCGAAACTGCGGGAGATCGCAAGCCGCGTCCAAGATGTCATGCAAGCCAACCCGATGATGAGGACCGTCAATACCGATTGGGGCCCACTGACGCCGACGCTGCATTTCAATCTGGATCAGGATCGCTTGCAGGCGGTTGGGCTGACGTCCAGTGCTGTCGCCGAGCAACTGCAATTCCTGCTGGCCGGGGTGCCGATCACGGCGGTTCGCGAGGATATTCGTTCGGTGCAGGTGGTGGGACGCGCTGCCGGGGATATCCGCCTCGACCCGGCGCGGATCGAGGGTTTTACCCTGGTGGGTGCGGCGGGGCAGCGTATTCCGTTGTCCCAGGTTGGCGAAGTGGACGTGCGCATGGAGGATCCGATCCTGCGTCGCCGTGACCGGACCCCGACCATTACCGTGCGCGGCGACATTGCCGAAGGCCTGCAACCGCCGGATGTGTCGAGTGTGATTATCAAGCAACTGCAACCGATCATCGATACGCTGCCCGGCGGCTACCGGATCGAGCAGGCAGGGGCCATCGAGGAGTCCGGCAAAGCCGGCCAGGCCATCGTGCCGCTGCTGCCAATCATGATCGCCCTGACGTTGCTGATCATCATCGTCCAGGTGCGCTCGATCTCGGCCATGATCATGGTGTTCTTCACTGCGCCGCTGGGGTTGATCGGCGTGGTGCCGACGCTGCTGATTTTCCATCAGCCATTTGGTATCAACGCCCTGGTGGGGCTGATCGCGCTGTCGGGCATCCTGATGCGCAATACGCTGATCCTGATCGGACAGATCCATCACAACGCAAAGGAGGGGCTGGACCCGTTCCACGCGGTCATCGAAGCCACGGTGCAGCGGGCTCGTCCGGTGCTGCTGACGGCGCTGGCGGCGATCCTGGCGTTTATCCCGCTGACCCATTCCGTTTTCTGGGGAACGCTGGCCTACACCCTGATTGGCGGAACTTTCGTCGGCACTATCATAACGCTGGTGTTCCTGCCGGCGATGTATGCCATCTGGTTCAAAATCCGTCCGGTCAATACCGTTCTAACTGAAACAGCAACCCTGGCATAAGCGATTAATCGCGTACCGCTCCAGTGAGCGTATAAAGAACTGAAGAGGTTTCCATGAGTACTGCAGCAGGTCAAACACGCATCGTAGTCACGGGCGTCGGCGTCGTCGGTCCGCTGGGTTGTGGCGTGGAGCAAGTCTGGCAGCGGCTGCTGGCTGGGCGTTCCGGCATCCGTAGCCTGCCCGAGGCGTTCACCGAGGGTACCGGTGTCGGGGTCGGCGGTCAGGTGCCGTCTCTGGAAGAGGATGCCGTTGCCGGTTATGACCCGGAACGCTTTATCGCGCCCAAAGATCGCAAGAAAATGGATCGCTTCATCGAGTTTGCGCTGGTGGCCGCCCATGAGGCCCTGGAGCAGGCGGGCTGGCATCCGACCGAAACCGTCGACCAGGAGCGGACCGCGACGATCATTTCATCGGGCGTGGGTGGGTTTGGCGCCATTGCCGATGCCGTACGCACAACCGACTCGCGAGGGCCGCGTCGGCTGTCACCGTTCTCTGCACCGGCGTTTCTCGCCAACATGGCGGCCGGCCACGTGTCCATCCGGCATGGCCTCAAAGGCCCGCTCGGTGCACCGGTAACCGCCTGTGCGGCCGGCGTCCAGGCCATCGGCGATGCAGCCCGGCTGATCCGGAGCGGGGAGGCGGACATTGCCGTTTGCGGCGGTACCGAGGCGGCGATCGATCGCGTGACCTTGGGTTGTTTCGCGGCGGCCAGGGCGCTCTCTACCGGTTTTGCCGACCGCCCGCAGGAAGCTTCGCGCCCCTTCGACCGTGATCGCGACGGCTTTGTCATGGCCGAAGGCGCGGGGTTGTTGGTGATCGAGTCGCTGGAGCACGCCTTGGCGCGTGGGGCCAAACCCCTGGCGGAGCTGGTCGGTTATGGCACCAGCGCCGATGCCTACCATCTGACGGCCGGCCCGGAAGACGGCAACGGCGCCCGCCGCGCAATGGAACAGGCGCTGCGCCAGGCCGCTGTCAGCCCGGCCGACGTGCAGCATATCAATGCCCACGCGACGTCTACCCAGGTCGGCGACAGCGGGGAACTGGCGGCGATTCGTTCGGTGTTCGGCACGGACTCCGGGGTGGCGATTACCTCGACTAAATCGGCTACCGGCCACCTGCTGGGCGCGGCCGGGGGCATTGAAGCCGTTTTCACGGTATTGGCGCTGCGTGACCAGATCGTGCCGCCGACCCTGAACCTGGTTCACCCTGACGAGGCCGCCGCTGGGCTTGATCTGGTTGGCTTGAAGGCCAGGAAGATGCCGATTACCCATGCGCTTTCCAATGGGTTCGGGTTCGGTGGAGTTAATGCCAGCGTGTTGTTTCGTCGCTGGGAGTCTGAGGCTTGAGTATTTGATCTTGTGTCGCCCGCCACGCAGGGCCATCCCGCGTGGCGTATCACCTGTCACATCAATTTCAATTTTTCCTTAAGAACCGCACAGGCGCGCCGATACAGCGCGGTAGATCCGATTGTGCGGGCGCTCCAGTGGTGTCTCGCCGAAAGATATTCCAGGCGTTCGTGCGCCTGTGCCCTTGTGATTTTTCAGGTTTGACCAGAATCGGACCTCAGGTGATGAACCATGTCAGCCCACGTCAGGACCGAACTGGAAGGCGCCCTTGCCGTCTGCAAAGGTAGTTTTCTTTCCGTTGGTTTTTTCAGTTTTTTCGTCAACTTGCTGATGCTGGTTCCTTCGTTCTACATGCTGCAGGTGTATGACCGCGCGGTAGGCAGCGCCAGCCTGTCGACGCTGTTGATGCTGACGTTGATCATGTTGCTGTTGATGATCACGATGGGTGGCTTGGAGTGGGTCCGTTCGCGGATTATGGTGCGGATCAGTACTCGACTGGACACGCTGCTGAGCCGGCGTCTGTTCGACGCCAGTTTCAAGCAGGCGCTCAATACCAGTGGCATGAATGCCACGGCCCAGCCTTTGAGCGACCTGAACGGTTTGCGCCAGTTCCTGACGGGCAACGGCCTGTTTGCATTTTTCGACGCGCCGTGGATCCCGATCTACCTGGCTGTCATGTTCATGTTTCATTCCTGGTACGGCTGGATGGGGATCGTGAGTGCCGTGTTACTGGGCGCGCTGGCCTTTGCCAACGAAAAGCTCACCCACTCGCCGCTGCAGGCTGCCAATCGTGAACAGATGGCGGCCACTGCGTTCACCAACAAAAGTTTGCGCAATGCCGAAGTGGTGGAATCCATGGGCATGCTTGCCAGCTTGCGCGAGCACTGGAGCGGGCGAACCCATAAGATTCTCGCCCTGCAAAGCCTGGCCAGCGACCGTGCCGCGACCATCACCTCGGTGTCCAGGACGTTCCGGCAGATTGTTCAGTCGCTGGTGTTGGGCCTGGGTGCCTATTTGACGATCAATCACGAGATTTCGTCGGGGCTG
Organism: Pseudomonas sp. FW305-28; assembly: GCF_017351395.1. Lineage (NCBI taxonomy): Bacteria > Pseudomonadati > Pseudomonadota > Gammaproteobacteria > Pseudomonadales > Pseudomonadaceae > Pseudomonas > Pseudomonas sp. FW305-28. The sequence continues at coordinate 31,752 of NZ_JACNDD010000027.1, read as the reverse complement.
ATGATTGCCGGCTCGATTTTGCTGGGGCGTGCGTTGGCGCCCATCGATCAGTTGATCGGCGTATGGAAAGGCTTCCTGGGTGCCCGCGCGCAATATGCCCGGCTGCACGAGTTGTTGCTCAAGATTGCCGCCGAGCCTGAACGCATGCCGTTGCCGGCACCCGAAGGAGCGATTCGCGTCGAGGGTCTTTCGGCGGGATCGCCGGACGTTCGCAAACCGATTATCCGCGGCGTGGATTTCCAGGTGGCCGCGGGCGAAGTGGTGGGCATCATTGGCCCCAGCGGTGCCGGGAAGTCGACCCTGGCCAGGGCGTTGTTGGGCGTCTGGCCAAGCCTGGTCGGCACCGTGCGCCTGGACGGGGCCGACATCAGCCAATGGCGTCGGGAGGAGTTGGGTCAGTACATCGGTTATCTGCCCCAGGACATCGAACTCTTCGAAGGCACGATCAGCCAGAACATCTCCCGCTTCGGCCCGGTGAACGCTCCTGCCGTGGTCGCCGCCGCGCGCATGGCGGGTGTGCATGAGTTGATTCTGCAACTGCCCGATGGCTACGACACCTTGATCGGAGCCAATGGCGGTGGGTTGTCCGGCGGCCAGCGACAACGAGTCGGCCTGGCCCGCGCCTTGTACGGCGAGCCGCGCCTGGTGGTGCTCGATGAACCGAACTCCAACCTGGACGATGCCGGAGAAAAGATGCTCGCCGAGGCGCTGCAAAAGCTCAGGCAGAGCAGGGCCACGGTGTTTGTCATTACCCATCGATCCGGTGTGCTGGCGCAGGTGGACAAGCTGCTGGTGCTCAATCATGGCGAACTGAGTCTGTTCGGGCCGCGGGATCAGGTCCTGGCCCGCCTGCGAGATGTAACACCCACGACCCGGCAGGCTGCCGCGATTCAACCGTAGGAAACGGATGAGCCATTTCATGCAAAACAGTCAGCACTCATCCACCGCGTTGCCCGTCGATGACAGGCCGATACGCCGCGTCGGCTACCTCATGCTGCTGGTCACCTTTGGCCTGTTCGGTGGCTGGGCGGCATTGGCCCCCCTCGACAGCTCGGCACTCGCGCCGGGCGTGGTCACGGTCAAAAGTTATCGCAAGACGGTGCAGCACCTGGAAGGTGGCATCGTGCGCGAACTGCGCGTGCACGACGGGGACCTGGTGAAAACCGGCGATGTGTTGCTGGTGCTCGACAACACCCAGGCGCGTTCGGAAATGGAAACGACGCGCAGCCAGTTGATCGCCGCGCTCCAGTTGCAAGCCCGGTTGGAGGCGGAACGTGACGCGCTGCCCGAGCCAGTGGCGGTGCCGGCCCTGGACCCCGCTGACCCGCGAGTGCAAGAGGCCCGGGACAGTGAGGCACGAATTTTCCAGACTCGACGGACCTCGTTGCTGGGTGAAATCGGTTTGCAAGAGAAGACCATCGGACAAATCGAGGAACAGATTCGCGGATTCAAGGCCATCATCGTCAGCAAGCAGATGCTGGCGGCCTCTTATCAAGACGAAATAGTCGATCTGCGGGCACTGCTTGCCGAAGGCTACGTGGACAAGCAGCGCCTGCGCGAACAGGAGCGCAGCCTCGCTCGCCTGCAAACCGAAATAGCCGAAAGCCAGTCCGAGATCGCGCAAGCGCGGGTCCATGTCGACGAGGCGAAGCTGAAGATCCTGCAATTGAAAAAGGCCTTCGCCAGCGAAGTCGCCGGCCTGCTGGGCGATGCGCGGACCAAGGTGTATGAGTTGCGCGAGCGACTGGCCACTTTGCAGGACCGCGATCAGCGTACCGATATCCTCGCGCCCGAGTCCGGAATGGTCATGGGCATGACCGTCCACACCCTCGGTGCCGTGGTCAGCCCGGGCACTGCGCTGCTGGACATCGTTCCGGCCAACGAGGAACTGATCGTCGAGGCGCAAGTGTCGCCGATGGACATCGACCGCATCGCGTTGGGCAAGTTGGCGGACATTCGCTTCAGCGCATTCAAGAGCAGCACCACGCCTGTCATCGAGGGACGGCTGGTGCAGATTTCCGCTGACCGTCTGATCAACAAGGACACAGGCACGGCTTATTACTTGGCACGCGTAGCCCTGACGGACAAAGGGCGCCAGACGCTGGGCAACCTTACCCTGGTGCCGGGAATGCCGGTCGAAGTGCTGGTCAATACGGGCGCGCGGACGCTGTTGCAATACTTGATGCAGCCTGCGAGCAATGTGTTCGCCCGTTCGTTGATCGAGGACTGAGATGAAGCGCCTGATCACCCTGTGCCTGGCACTCATGCCATTGGGCGTCCTCGCTGACGACACTTATGTCGACCTGTGGCAATTGCACCAGGAAGCGCAAGGGGCTGATCCGCGCGTCCTGCGGGCACAAGCCCTGACCCGAAGCGGCGAGGGCAAGGAGCGGGCGGCCTTCGGTCAATTGTTGCCGCAGCTCAACGCCAGTGGCAGCGTCAACCGCAGCCGTCGCGACGACGACCTGAACCGTATCCAGTACAACGGCAAGCGCATGGCCGTGGTGCTCAATCAGGTGATCTACGATCCACAGGTCTGGCGCAGTTACCAGAAGTACATCGAGTTGACCCGGCAGAGTGACTACGAGTCGACCGATACCCAGGTGCAGGCCAGCATCGATCTGTCCGAGCGCTATTTCGCCGTGCTTGCCGCGGAAGACGAGCTGTCGCTGGTGCGCAGCGAACTGCAGGCGACGGAGCGTAACCTCAAGCGGGTCAAGGCTTTGTACGCGCGCCAGATGGCGATGGTGACCGACGCGCTGGATCTCGAGGCACGGGTGGATGCGCTCAAGGCTGACGAGATCGAAGCCAGCAACAAGGTCCTGGTCAGCCGTGAAGCGATTTCCGAACTGGTGGGGCGCGATGTCAGTGAGCGGTTCAAGCGCATCGGCGACAATCCCGCCTTCAGCCTGCCGGCGCAAGCGCAGGACTACTGGGTGCAGACGGCACTCGACAGCAACCCGGCGTTGCACGCCCGGGAGCACAGCGTCCTCGCCGCCGAGGCGGCCATCGCTGAAAACAAGGCAGGGCATCTTCCCCGGCTGGGCCTGAACTTGACGGCGCAGCGCAGTGATATCGGCTATGAAGGCGCCGTGACGCCTCGCTCGGACAACCTCGTGGCCTCCCTGGATTTGCAGATGCCGCTCTACAGCGGCGGTTCCACTCGTGCACGGGTATCGAGCTCCGAAAGTGACAAGGAAGTCGCCCAGCAAGAGCTGGAAGCCTTGCGTCGCCAGGTCATCAAGGAAACCCGCACGGCTTATCTCGGCATGAGCGCCGAACTCAGCCGGATCAAGGCAACACGGCGTGCGCTGGAGTCTGCCGAGAAGTCACGCATGGCCACGGAAAAAGCCTTTGGCTACGGCGTCAAGAATGCCGTCGATGTGCTGGATAGCATCAAGGAAGAGTTTCGTGCACGACGTGATTTCTATCAGTCCCAATACAAGTTCGTGACCAGTTTACTGGTATTGCATCGCTGGAGCGGTCGATTGGGAGATGGGGATATTCGCCGGGCGAATGAATGGCTGGTTACGCCATAGTTGGTGGATTTAAAGCTTGAAAAGTGGCTATGTGATATCACTTTTTGTGTTTCTAATGCAAAATAACCCCTTTGTAGCGGCCGCATTCTGGAAGGCCGCAGATTGCTTACAGGAAGCTTCGCATGCCCAGTCCACTTGGTTACTCTTCTACTTCGTCCGCCATTCGGACCGGCAACGCACAAGTCGATAGCTTGCTGGTCGGTACCTATTGGGGGACCCCGTCCCTGACGTACAGCTTCATGACGAACAGTTCATTATTCGCCGCCGACTACAGCAGTGACAATGAATATGAGGCCGGCTACGTCCTGACGTCAGCCCAGCAGAACAGTATCGTCAGTGCGCTCGGCATGTGGAGTTCGGTTGCCAATATCAAGTTCACACAGGTCGGCGAATCCGGTACCAATGTGGGTGACCTGCGTTTCGGCGGCTACCAGAATATGGACGGCGACACCGCTGCCTGGGCTTATTTTCCCGATGAAACCCCCAGCGCCGGTGATGTCTGGATCGGACCGGTGACGAACAACCCGAGTCCTGTCAAAGGCACTTACGACTACCTGGTCTTTGTCCATGAGATCGGTCACGCGCTGGGTCTCAAGCATCCGTTTTCCCAGTTGCTGTCGAACCCGACGGTGCTTGCCCCCCAGTTCGATGATGTCCGTTATACGGTCATGAGCTACGACGCCGCGTATTCCTATCAGCCAACCACGCCCATGTTGCTGGATATCGCTGCCATCCAGAGTCTCTACGGTGCGAACACTCAGTGGCAAACGGGGAACAACTCGTATAGCTGGGCTGTTGGACAGTCGGTTTTCGAGACTATCTGGGACGCTGGCGGCACTGATTCAATTGATGCCTTCAATCAGCTGGAAGCAGTCCGCATCAACCTGAATGAAGGCCAGTTCAGCAAAATCGGCCAAGCGTTTACGGACCTCACTACCCAGGCCGCTTTCAACGAAGGGCTGGCGATCGCCTATGGCGCCAAGATCGAAAACGCATTCGGCTCGGCCAATGACGACACACTGATCGGTAATGCGCTGGCCAACGTCCTGAACGGTCGTGCCGGCAAAGATACGATGATCGGCGGGGCAGGCAATGACACTTACGTCGTCGACAATATCGGTGACGTTGTCCAGGAAAGCAGCACCCTGGCCAGTGAAACCGACACAGTCATCTCTGCGGTCGATTACACCCTGGGCGCCAACATCGAGGTCCTGACGCTGAGCGCGAGCGCCAATCTCAATGGCACGGGCAACGCGTTGAACAACCGCATCACTGGCAACGCCGGTGCCAATACCCTGGACGGCGGCAGCGGTATCGATACCCTGATCGGCGGTGCCGGCAATGACACCTACGTGGTCGACAACCTCAAGGATGTCGTCACCGAAGCCTCGACCCTGGCCAGCGAAATCGATACCGTGCGCGCTTCGGTGAACTGGACGCTGGGCGCCAACCTGGAAAACCTCATCCTGACCGGCACTGCCCAGCTCAGTGGTACCGGCAACGCCCTGAACAACGTGCTGACCGGTAACGCCGGCAACAACGTGCTGAACGGTGGCGCCGGGCTGGATACGCTGATCGGTGGCGCGGGGAATGACGCCTATACGCTCGATCAGGTCGCTGAGCTGGCCCTGGTCCAAGAGGGTGTCGATCAGGGTCGCGACAGCCTGACCCTCACTTACGCCGCAAGCGCGTCGAGCAGCGTCGTCGACCTGAACCTCAGCAATCTGCGCAACGTCGAAAGCGTCATTCTGAGCGGCGCCGGGGCGTTCACCGTGATTGGCAACGAGCTGAGCAACAGCCTGATAGGCAATGCTTCGGCGAACAACCTCCAGGGTGGAGCGGGCAACGATAACCTCGATGGTGGCGCGGGTGCCGATACCTTGAGTGGCGGTACGGGCAATGACATCTACACGATCGATGACCTCAAGGATGTCATCAGCGAAACCAGTACCTTGGCGGGTGAAATCGACACCGTGCGTTCAGCGGTCAACTGGAGCCTGGGCGCCAATCTGGAGAACCTCACGCTGATCGGCAGCGCCAACCTCAACGGCAGTGGCAACGCCTCGAGCAACGTGATGACCGGCAATGCCGGCAACAACGCGCTGAGCGGTGGTTCAGGCAACGACACGCTGGACGGCGGCAGTGGCATCGATACGCTTATTGGCGGTGCCGGCAACGACACTTATGTAGTCGACAACCTCAAGGACGTCGTTAACGAAACGACCCTCCTGAGCAGTGAAATCGACACTGTACGTTCATCGGTCAACTGGAGCCTGGGCGCCAATCTGGAGAATCTGACGCTGATCGGCAGCGCCAACCTCAACGGCAGTGGTAACGCCTCGAACAACGTGATGACCGGCAATGCCGGCAACAACGCGCTGAGTGGTGGTTCAGGCAACGACACGCTGGACGGCGGCAGTGGCATCGATACGCTTATTGGCGGTGCCGGCAATGACACCTATGTGGTCGACAACCTCAAGGATGTCGTCACCGAAGCCTCGACCCTGGCCAGCGAAATCGATACCGTGCGCGCTTCGGTGAACTGGACGCTGGGCGCCAACCTGGAAAACCTCATCCTGACCGGCACTGCCCAGCTCAGTGGTACCGGCAACGCCCTGAACAACGTGCTGACCGGTAACGCCGGCAACAACGTGCTGAACGGTGGCGCCGGGCTGGACACGCTGATCGGTGGCGCGGGGAATGATGCCTATACGTTGGATCAGGTCGCTGAGCTGGCCCTGGTCCAAGAGGGTGTCGATCAGGGCCGCGACAGCCTGACCCTCACTTACGCCGCAAGCGCGTCGAGCAGCGTCGTCGACCTGAACCTCAGCAATCTGCGCAACGTCGAAAGCGTCATCCTGAGCGGTGCCGGGGCGTTCACCGTGATTGGCAACGAGCTGAGCAACAGCCTGATAGGCAATGCCTCCGCGAACAACCTCCAGGGTGGGGCGGGCAACGATAACCTCGATGGTGGCGCGGGTGCCGATACCTTGAGTGGCGGTACGGGCAATGACATCTACACGGTCGACGACCTCAAGGATGTCATCAGCGAAACCAGCACCTTGGTGGGTGAAATCGACACCGTGCGTTCGTCGGTCAACTGGAGCCTGGGCGCCAATCTGGAGAATCTCACGCTGACCGGCAGCGCCAACCTCAACGGCAGTGGCAACGCCTCGAACAATGTGATGACCGGTAATGCCGGCAACAACGCGCTGAGCGGTGGTTCAGGCAACGACACGCTGGACGGCGGCAGTGGCATCGATACGCTTATTGGCGGCACTGGCAACGACACCTATGTGATCGACAACGCTCAGGATGTCATCAGGGAAACCTCCACACTGACCAGCGAAACCGATACGGTAGTCTCGTCTGTGAGCTGGTTCCTGGGTGCCAATCTGGAGAACCTCACGCTGACGGGTACCGCCTTCATGGGGATCGGTAACGAACTGGACAACGTGCTGATCGGCAACGCCGGAAATAACGCCCTGGACGGTGGGGCCGGCAATGACACACTGATCGGCGGCCTGGGTGGGGACAGCCTCCACGGTGGAGACGGAGCCGACCGCTTTGTTTTCAACACGCTGGGTGATCTGGGCAAAGGATTTGGCAGTGACTCCATTTCCGACTTCAATAGCCTGCAGGGCGACAAGTTGGACCTGTCGAAACTCGATGCCAATCTCCTGACCACGTTTGTCGACTCGTTCAGCTTCATCGATTCGAATGATTTCACGGCAGCGGGACAATTGCGCTTCGTCGACCAGGTGCTGTACGGCAACGTCAATGGTGATCTGGGCGCGGATTTTGAAATCCAGCTGACGGGTGTCAATACCCTCAACGCCAACGATCTGATCGTTTGATAGCTCGGGCCCTGCGAGGAAAATCCAGGGCCCTTTCTGTATCAAGTGCCGCGTTGTCACCACGCGCCTGCTGCTTGCGCTAGTGCCTGGTCACTTCATGTCCCTGGCCTGTACCCACAGCACCGCGTCTTGCGACAGGGGTTTGCCCTTGTGGGTTTTCGTCGTACCGATGTCGAGCGCCGCAATATCCCACCATCCAGTCACAGCATGCGGCGCAGGACGTCGTTTCGAGGGTCGCGGTCATAAAACCGATGCTTCAGGGCACCGGCGACATGCACCAGGATCAGGCCGAGCAGGGTGTAGGCGAGCACTTTGTGCAGCCATTGGAAGACGACGAACCAGTCGTCATTCTTGCCCAGGAGCTCCGGAAGGTTCACCCCAAAAAAGAAGACGCCGTCGCTCATCGTGTAGGTGCTCGACATCGAATAGCCCATCAACGGCACGATCACCAGCAGCGCGTACAAGGTTCGGTGGGCAAGTCTTGACGAAACCCGCTCATACCGTGCCAGCGTCTCTGGCGGTTGTGGCAGCCTGGCCGCTCTCACCCGCAGGGCGATCTGGACCAGGACTATCAGGAATGCCAGCACCCCAAAGGATTTGTGCCACGGATAATAGAGCTCATATTTGCTTGCCACTTCGTCATCGAGCCCAGTCATGTGCCAGCCCGCCCAGAGGAGGCCAGCGACGAGCACGGCGCGCACCCAGTGCAAAATTCGCAGGGAGGTTGGATACCGATCAATTGTTGTTTGATTTACCGGATTCATCACGGTCTCTCCATCGATCATCAAGGCATCGAAAAAGCACGTTGGAACGGCCACCCTTTGAGGCCCGGGGGCTGGGAGGGTGGTCCGGTCAGTGCAGGGATTGTTTTCAGCCGGGCAGCAGCACGGTAATGACCTTCTCCTCGGTGTAGGCCAGCGCACCGCTGAATCCTCCTTCCCGGCCAATGCCGCTGGCCTTGACGCCGCCCCATGGCAGGTTGGCGTCCAGCGGGCTCCAGCAGTTGATGCCCACGGCCCCGGCCTTCACCGCCGCAGCGACGCGATGCGCTCGTGCCAGGTCGCTGGTCCAGACCGTGGCTGCAAGGCCGTAGTTGGAATCGTTGGCGAGTGCGACGGCCTCTTCTTCGCTGTCGAACGTGATCACCGTGCCGACGGGCCCGAAGATCTCGTCCTGGGCGATCGCCATGTCATTGCGGGCGTTGGCGAAGATGGTCGGCCGGACGAACCAACCTTGTTCAGGGTTCGATACCCCACCGGCCAGGAGGGACGCACCTTGGTCGATGCCCAACTGGATGTAGCGGTTGACGCGATCCAATTGGGCTTTCTTGGCCACCGGCCCCATCTGCACGCCGGGTTGGCGAGGGTCGCCGACCTTGACGGCGCGCGCGGCATCGGCCAGCGCTGCGGCGAAGCGATCGGCGAGGCCACGTTGGACCAGGATGCGCGAGCCGGCCGCGCAGACCTGGCCCTGGTTGGCGAACAGGCCGAGGGAGCAGCCGAACAGCGCGTCGTCGAAGGAGGCATCGTCGAAGACAATCTGCGGGCTCTTGCCGCCCAACTCCAGGGCCACGCGCTTGAACAGCACGCCGGCAGTGCGTTGGATCTCACGTCCGGCTTCGGGGCTGCCGGTGAAGCTGATCTTGTCGACATGGGGGTGTTCGCACAGGGCGCGACCCACCTCGTTGCCGTAGCCGGTGACGACGTTGATCACGCCATCGGGGAAGCCCGCTTCCTGGGCCAGCGTTGCCAGGTGCAGCGCCGACTGTGGCGTCTCTTCCGACGGTTTGATGACCACGGTGCAGCCTGCGGCCAACAGGGCGGCGAGCTTCCAGACTGTGATCATCAGCGGTGAGTTCCAGGGAACGATGGCACCGACCACGCCCACCGGTTCCCGTACTGTGTACGAGAGGGACTTGGTGCCAAAGTAGCCGCCGGAGGGAATGGTCCGCCCCTCGAGCTGGTTGGCCCAGCCGGAGGAGGCGCGCAGGTTGGCGACTGCGTTGGGTACGTCCAGCCGGCGCGGTTCGATCGGCGAGCGGCCGATGGCGTCGGCGTCCATATCGGCCAGCACGTCGGTGTCGCGTTCCACCAGGTCGGCCAGTTTCGACAGCAGTCGAGCGCGCTGGGCGCCGTCAAGCTGGCTCCAGGCGCCACGTTCGAGCTGGTGGCGTGCGGCGCCCACGGCACGGTCCACGTCCTCGACGGTGCCGCGGGCGCAGCTGCCGTAGACCTGTTCCGTCACGGGGTTGACGAGGTTAATGCGGCGGCCGTCAGAGGCTTCGAAAGACGCGCCTGCGATGAAGTGTTTCAAGTGCTCAGTCATTTTGAAGTCCATGAGTGATGTGCAGGAATCGGGACAGGTCACGCATCGAGGGCGTCCAGGGCGTCGCCGAAAATGTCCAGTGCCTTGAAGAACAGCGCTCGTGAGATCGTCAGCGAGGGCATGACACGCATCACGTTGCTGTAGCGACCGCAGGGAATCATCAGCACGCCGTGGCTCAGCAGGTAACCCATGAGTTGGCCAATCTTTTCCGGTGCCAGTGGCGCCTTGGTGGTCGGGTCCGAGACCAGCTCGATCCCGATCATCAGGCCGCGACCACGGACCTCACCGACCAGCGGGCTGCCGAAGCCGCGAATACGCTCCTGTGCTTCCAGCCCCAGTGTATGGGCGCGGTTGAGCAGATCGAGCTCCGGATCCTGGAGGATGCTGATGTTGGTCAGCGCTACTGCCGCGGACAACGAGTTGGCGGCGAAGGTGTTGGGCATCGATCCGTCAGGAATCGCCGCCGCCAGGTCCGAGCGCATGATCAGGCCGGCCATTGGCAGGTCGCTGCCGATGCCCTTGCCAAAGGTGAGCATGTCGGGCTTCACGCCGGAGTGCTCGACCGCCCACATCTTGCCGGTACGTCCGGCGCCGGACTGCACCTCGTCGACGATCAGCAGCGCACCGCTGCGGTCGCAGGCCTTGCGCAACAGTTGCAGGAACTCTGGCGACGGCGGCACGTAGCCGCCTTCGCCCTGTACCGGTTCCACGATCACGGCCGCCACGTCATCGGCGGCGGTGTAGGGGGTGTTCAGCAGGTAATCCACGTACTCGCCGGCGATCTGCTCGGCGCTTTTGTGCGTGGTATCGAAGGGGAAACGGTAGGCATAAGGGTAGGGGGCGTGAATGACGCCACCCATCTGGGCACCATAGCCCTTGCGGTAGGCCGTGCCTGTCGTCAGTGCGCCGGAAGCGTTCCACACGCCGTGGTAGCCACCGTGGAAGGCGATGATCTGGTGCCGTCCGGTGACGCGCTTGGCGAACTTGATGGCCGCTTCCAACGCATCGCTGCCGCTTTGCGTGAAGAATGTAATGCAGTCGCCGCGCAGGCCGTCGGGCGCGATCTCGGAGAGCTTGGCGGCCAGTTCGGTGCGCCGGGTGCTATTGACCTCCAGAGCGTGCATCAGCACTTCGGACTGTTCGCGAATGGCCTGTACCACTTTCGGGTGGCAGCGACCCACGCTGCTGACGCCCACACCCGCGGACAAGTCGATGTAGGTGTTGTCATCGGCGTCCTTGAAGGTCGCGCCGAATGCCCGGTCCATGGCCACAGGCATGCGTCCGCCGCCGCGAGCCATGGATTCGGTACGCGCCGACAACGCCAGCGCCTCAGTGGTCCGGGGGCCGGGAATGGTGGAGTTAATCCGCGGGGCATCCGCGAAATGGAGGGCTTCGAGTTTGGCTTCGCTCATGACGGTCTCTCAGGATGTCGGTTTCAGTGTGCCGATCATCCCTGTGGCCTGTTCCAGGCCGGTAGCCCGAATCGGCACATTGGATGGACCGCCTCGTGCGTCAGTACCGGAGCACAGACACTGCCCAAAGAAAATTTGCAGAATTCTCTTTATGTGAGAATATCGCTCGGGAGGGCGATCTAAAAACAAGAATATTGGCCGAGGCGTTCGTCATCATGAAAAACCAGAACATCAGCCATTTCCACGACATTCATGTCCACGCCGCTACCGTCCAGGAGTGGAGCCAGGACTACAACCAGTTAACCGCTGGTACGGCTGATAGCTCACTGATCCAGTTGACGACGGCGCGCTGCCACGTGTTTCGCGAGCAGATCAACCAGCGTGTCGTGCAGCACGGCGTGGCCCCACGGGGCAAGATGTGTTTCGCCGTGCCGATCACCGTCCCGGGTTCGATCCGGATGCAGGGGCGGGAAGTGGACGACTGCAGCCTGTTCTTTCTTCATGGTGGCGAGGAGTTCATGTTCCATATGCCGCTGGGCATGGAACTGCTGGCGATTACCTTCGAGCGGGAGTTGTTCGAAGATGCGTTGGCACAAACCGCGTCGGCCAAGGAAATCGGTCAGTTGCTGCGTCAACCGGTGATCAAGGTGTCCACTCAACGCTATGCCGAGGCTCGCCGTCGAATGCTGGCGGCGTTCTCCCAGGCGCTCTTGAGTGAAGAACTCGACCATGCGCAAGACCGGGAACTGGCGCTGGAACAGACCATGCTCGGCGAGTTGCTGCAATTGATGACCGATCCCGCCTGCGACAAGCAGCAGCGTACGCCAAGTTCCACGCGCAGCTACATTGTCGAAAAATGCCACCGCCTGGCGACCGCGCAATTGAACAACGTGCCCAGCGTGGACGAGTTGTGCCAGCGACTCCAGGTCAGTCGGCGTACGGTGCAGAACAGCTTCCGCTCGGTAACCGAGACGACACCGGTCAATTACCTGCGCTCCGTGAGGCTGAACGGTGTGCGCCGAACCCTAATGTCCACCCCCGCGACGCATCTTTCGATAGGCGATGCCGCAGCCCAGTGGGGCTTCTATCACCTCAGCCATTTTGCGGCGGAGTACCAGGCGCTGTTCGCAGAATTGCCGTCCCAAACCACGCGTGCTGCCATCGGCGGTTGCGCCCTTGCTTGAGCCTTTGCCCGCTGCACCCGGCAGCGGACAGGCTTGCCTGCACAAGGATGTCGAAAAGATGAATAGCCTTCGCCGCCTGCTCAGGGTCTTCGACTTGTTTCGCCCTGAACAGCCGGTCATCGATGTGGACGTGATTTGTCGGGAACTCGGCTACACGCCCGCCACCGCCTATCGTTATTTGCGCGAACTCGGCGACGCAGGGTTCTTGAAGCGATTACCCCGCGGCTACGCGCTCGGCCCGCGCATCGTCACGCTGGAGCATCAGATGGCTCACTACGATCCATTGCTGGCCTGCAGCCGGGGCCTGGTGGACAAACTGGTGGCCGACACGGGCCTGGACGCACTGGTCAGCGAATGGCATGGCGACTCAGTGGTCAACGTGCTGATCCAGCGGGGTTCCGACGCCGGCCCCGTGGGTGGCGACCGGGGGCGGCCGATTGATCTGTTCCACAGTGCGACCGCTCGGGTTGTATTGGCCTATCTGCTGCCGCGCCAGATCCGCCGCATCTATGACGTCCATGCGAAGCCCGCCGAAGTGCTGCATCAGGGGCTGGAGTGGAAACCGTTCACCAAGGAGCTGCTCGCCATCCGCAAGCAAGGCTACTGCATCAGCGAAAGCGAGCTGTATCCGGGGCGCAGTGGCGTCGCGGCGCCGATCTTCGACGAAAAACGCCGAGTGCTCGGGAGCATGACCCTGGTGGGGCGTAGCGAGCGGTTCCATGCGTTCCAGCAGGGCTATTTGTGCGACCTGGTCACCGGCGCGGCGTCGGAACTGACGGCGCGTATTGCCTTGCAATAAGGAGGGCAGGAGCAGTTGGACGGCTGGCTTTTTCGAGGGGAATGTGCCGATTACCGATTTGGGCTAATGGGGCGTTCGGGGAGAGGCATAGGATCGAGTCCAGCGTGCGAGATGATCAATAACGCTATCCGGTGACGGCGAGCGATTGACTGCACCGATCCTACAGCGACTGCCTCATACAATAAGGTCAAGAAAACATGAGTGTACCTCTCCCGGTCAACAGCTCCACGGAGCTCAAGCGTGGGGCCCTGGGTGTCGGCTTCATCATCTTCTTCGTGGTTTCGGCGGCGAGCCCCTTGAGCGTCATCGCCGGTGGCTTTCCCATTGGCATCATGCTGGGTAATGGCGCCGGCACGCCTGCGTTGCTGATCCTGGCCTTGCTGGTATTACTGGCATTCTCGGTGGGCTACACCACCATGTCCCGGCATGTGACCAACGCCGGCGGTTTCTATGCCTTCACCTCTCGCGGCCTGGGTGGCTTGGCTGGCGGCGCGGCGGGGGTGCTGGCGATGTTTGCCTACAACATCCTGCAAGTCGGGCTGTATGGGATGTTCGGCGGCGTGGTCAGCGGCACGATGGAGAGCGTCTTCGGCCTGGTATTGCCCTGGTGGTCGTACTCATTGATGGCGATGGCCAGCGTTGCGATCCTCGGCTATCGCAAGATCGATCTGTCGGCCCGGGTGCTGTCGGTCATTGTGATCGCCGAATACCTGGCGATCCTGCTCCTGGATTTCGCCATTCTCAGGACCGGTGGGGACAGCGGGATCAATCTCGACGCGTTCGATCGCAGCCACGTGTTCAGCGGCACGCCGTCCATCGGCTTGCTGTTCTGCTTCGCGGCGTTCATCGGCTTCGAGGCCACCACCATCTATGGCGAAGAGGCCAGGAACCCGCAACGCACGATCCCGATTGCCACCTACTGTTCGGTCTTGCTGATCGGCGGGTTCTACGCGCTGTCGGTCTGGTCGATGGTGATTGGCGTGGGGGCGGACAAAATCGTCTCCACGCTTCAGGCCTTGCAGGACCCGACGACGTTTATCTACGGCATGTCCGACCATTTTGTCGGCCCACACCTGACCCAGGTTATCCGCGTGCTGTTCATGGTCAGCATCTATGCCGGGCTGCTGGCGTTCCACAACGCGGCGGCCCGCTACTTCTACGCCATCGGGCGTGACGGTTTGCTGCCCAGCCGGTTGGGCACCACCCATCGCGTCCACCAGAGCCCGCACATGGGCTCGGCGTTGCAGAGCTTGATCTCCGCCGTGGTGGTACTGATTTTCGCCGCCATGGATGCCGATCCGATCCTGCAACTGTTCGCCTGGCTGTCCAACCTGGCGACGCTGTGCGTGATCTTGCTGATGGCGCTGACTTCCGCAGCGGTCTGGGTCTTTGCCCAGCGCCACCCCGAACTCAAGCTGGGGATCTGGCGTGGGAGGATTTTCCCTGGCTTTTCTTGCGTGGCGTTACTGGCGGTCCTGGTCATCGCGGTGGTGCATTTCGATGTGCTGACCGGCGCCAGCAAGGCCTTGTCATACGGCCTCTGCGCGATCATTCCCGCCGCCTTGCTGGCGGGTGTGTTTCTGGCGGCGCGACTGCGCAAGGTGGCACCGCAGCGGTATTTGGGGTTGGGGAGTCATAAGCTATAGGAACCTGCGCAGTATCGATGGCGCTTGGCCGATCGTCGATAGTTGCAGAGACGCGTTGATCAATTGTGGTGTGGGGAAGGGGCTCGCCTTAGATGAGTGGTGCTGTCGGTCGAAGCCGCACGTAACCCTTAAGCCCGTACGGCCTCGCTTGCACTCAGCTCGCGTCGTTTGGTCGACACACCATCCGACCTGAGTGCTGAACTCACTCCAAAGCAATTGCGCTTATGACTTGGAGCTCGGTCGCCCAGGGATATGGCTCAGTATCGATTTGGAGAAGCCACCATCCACACATATATCCTGGCCCGTGACATATGCCGATAAGGGGCTGATGAGAAATTCGATCACGTTCGCGATATCCACGGGGTCACCGATTCTCGCCAGCGGAATGATTGCTTCCCGTGCTTTCTTGATCTGGGGGTCGGTATACATTTTTTCCGACATCGGCGTACGGGTCATTCCTGGGGACACCACGTTGACACGGATCCCGTCAGGAGCCCACTCCAGCGCGAGCGTCTGGGCCAGCATTGTCAAGGCTGCCTTGGTGGGGCTGTACGCGCCTGAGCCGGCATGGGGAGTCTGGCCAGACATCGATGAGGTAAAGCACGCCGAGCCTCGACTCTCGCGCAAATGCGGGTAGCTGGCCTTGGCAAGCAGCCATGCGCCGCGAAGATTGACGGAGAACATGTCGTCCCAGTCCGCAATGGACAAATCACAGATTGTGCCAGGGCTGGCGATGCCGGCATTCGCAACCAGCGCGTCGAGCCCACCGAATTCCGCTACTGCAGCTGCCACAAGTTGGCTTGGGACCTCTGGGTCGCCGAGATCTCCTAACAGTGCGATGGCGATGCCGCCCATGGCCTCGATGGATCGAACGACTTCTTCCTGAGCAGGAGTGGGTGTGTGCCCGCATACCGCAATTTTCGGCTGCGAGCCTCGAGCAAGGGCCGCTTCCGCGATCCTCAGGCATGCAGACGCACCGATACCGCTACTACCGCCACTGACCAAAGCTCTCATTGGGCACTCCTTCTTATAGTTAGACATTGAGGTAAAAGAGGCTTGTAAAGTACGAAAATAGATTTCGCTTTGCAATCAAATTGACAATGGAATTTGATTCCGATATCGTTTTTTTGCAGTCAAATACCCTTGCCACTAAGTGGCTGTCGCTATCCAGATTCATCCATCGTCGCGTTTTTCAGCTAGCGATAGTGGTCAGGTACAAAATCCATAATACGAATGGCCCGCTTCACTCCAGCGAATACTCAACTGAAAGGATGTTTCGATATGATCATCAGCACGTTTTCCTATCTGTGGTCATCCACGGCAATTGATGCGATTGCGCAGTTGGCCGAGCACGGGCATCGCGTGTTCGAAGTCCCCGTCAGCTCGCCACATTGCTGGCCGGTAGAGCTCTCGACCGCAGACCGTTCTGCCGCAAGCGCGCGTCTTCATGAATACGGTGCGAAGATCAGGTCCCTCAACGCCGGCGGCTATGACCTCAATCTGGCCAGTCCCGCCGCGAATATGCGCCAGAAGAGCATCGAGCACATCAAGTCGGTCATTGACTTGGCTGCCGCTTGGGGTACTCAGGAGGTGGTGATATCCCCCGGCACCAGGCGCCCAATGATTTCCCCGCCGCTCGAAAAAACCTACGATTGGATGTACGAAAGCCTGGCAGTCCTGATTCCGCTGGCGAAACAGGCTGGCGTACGCTTACTGCTGGAAAACACTCCGTATTGCTTTACCCCCACCATGCCGGAACTGGCGAAGGTTGTAAGTACCCTCAACGACGATGTGGTCAGGGTCGTCTACGACATCGCCAATGCGGCTTACATCGGTGAAGATCCGGTGGCGAGTCTGTTGGCTTATCACGCCAGCATCGACTTTGTGCATGTGTCCGATACGGGGACGGACGTGTGGGGGCATGATCCAGTCGGCACTGGTGTAGTGGACTTTATCGGGTTGGGAGAGGCCGTTCACGCGACCTGCGGTATTGAAAACTGCGTACTGGAAATCATCCGCGAAGAAAATGCTTTGTATGAGCTGAACAAGGGTGTGCAGGATCTGCGTGCCAAGGGCTGGAAAATCCCGTAATCGTCCACCGGTCGCTTGTCGCTACCGCCTGCGACCGGATAGTTCAAGTAGCCCTTGAGGCCCGCAACGGGTCCAGGTGACAGCGTTTACACCAGCAATACGCGCGCGATCATGGGGGGACGCAGGCTTCGGCCTGATGGAGCCGGTCATGATCGCGACGGTGTATGCGGTACTACCGCAGAGGTAGCGAATCATCACCACTGACCGAAGACCAGAGCGACCAGCATTCGCCTACCCTGATTGCCGAGCGCTTCAGATGTTCGATATGAGCACTCAGGGTTTCCTCCCGCATGCGTGCGATGGGACCGGCGACGCTCAGGGTGGCCACCGGGCCCGAGTTGTCTGGCCGCGAGGTATCGAATACAGCAACCGCCACGACACACACGCCCACTTCACCTTCTTCTCGAACGACTGCGTGTCCGTCTTTGCGGATCTGAGCGATGTCATCAAAGATGTCGCGAATCGAAACGCGCGCATTGGGCCCGGCGTAGTCTCGGCTGTTCTCGATGTCCCAGGCGGCGAGAATTCGCATGGCGCGCTCATCGCGCATAGTGGAAAGCCATACTTTGCCCGCCGCGGTTGTGTGGGGAATGATTTTTTCATCCAGGGCTCGGCGGTACTGCAGCCCTCTGGTGTTTTGCGTGGCTTGCAGCACCCAGGTCAGGTGATCCTCTGCAACTGCCGCCAACCGGACGTGCTCGCCGGTTTCGCTGGCCAGCTCGTTGAGCAAGGGTTGCATGATCCTGGCGAAGCCCGTTTCAGAGATGAAGTTCACGCCCATGCTGGGGATTTTCAGCGTCAGGCGGTAATGATCCTGTTCGTCCTGGTAAACGTAGCCTCTTTCTCGCAGCGCGCTCAATATGCGGTGGGCCGTGGCCATGGCAACTTGGGTTCGCTCGCCGATTTCAGACAGGGCGAGACCGTCCGGGTGGGACAGCAGCAGTTCCAAGGTGTTGAAGTAGCGGCCAATGTGTGACAATTTTTAAATCCTCTTTTTTGCCAGCAATGGCCAGCCAACGTCGTGTCAGGGGTACTGGAGTGTGATGGGAATGCCGCCGAGGCGGTCTGACTCATAGGCCGCCTCGATGATGCGCATGACGTGGTGCATGGTTGCAAGTCCGGCACCGGTATACGCTGTCTCACGGCCAGGGGCGAGGACATCGGTTACGAAATTGTCGTAATACACGTCAGAGTTCAGGCTCATGGTCAGGTCACTTGCCGCTCCAACCGCGTCGATCAGCCGCAAGCCATCCGGGGTCGAGCGCACGTAGAACTGATCGGTTGACAATGAAAACGAGTACTCCCGTTGCTCGGGCGTGTTAGCCGGGTAATTGTAGCCAGTTTCGATGGTGCAGATGCAGCCGCTCTCGGTCACCAGGGTCATCATTGAGGCGCTCTCTACGGCGGCCAGCTGCGGGTCGCGGTGCATGACGGCGGACACGCTGCATATGCGCTCTCCGGACATTTGCTGCGCCAGATCGACGAAATGAGGGGCAAGGTTGATCGTACATCCGCCACCCGAACGTTTCGGGTCAAGCATCCAGGCGCAACTGTTCGTCAAGTAGCGTCCGGGCGGGCCGGCGTTGAATCGAAACGACTGGGTTCTCCATTTGGCACCACTCTGCAACGCCGCATGCTTGACGCGGTTCAGTAATTCACTGTGCCTCCAAACCAACGGCACCGCCGCGAACAGGCCGGCGGCTTCGGCGCGTTGGTGCAGGTCCAGCACTTCATGCTGGGTAAGCCCGCAGGGCTTCTCCATCGCAAACGGAATGTTGCGCGCGACCAATGCCTTGCCCATGGCATACAACTCGTCGTGCGGGCCAAAGGCGAAGGCAAAATCAGCCTCTTCGTTATCGAGCAGGGTTTTCCAGTGATCGTAGCGTCGCGCTCCAAAGCGCTGGGCGAGGGCGGGACCACGCGACCCTGTGGCGTCGGATACCGCCGTGACGGCCACATCGGGCAGACGCTCAAGGGCATCAAGGTAGAGCGGGGTGTGCCAGTGGCTTACTTCCAGAAGAACGACTTTCAAACATTCATTCCTTATAAACAAATATGTTTGACGAACTTGCCGGTGCCCTCGGGGTGCGGATCAAGCCCGAATATAACAGCGCACGAGCCACGTTTCCGAGGGTGCGTAGTAGGCTAGCACGACGTGATTACGAACGGAAGTTGGTTTCGTTTTGCTGGATGGCGACGTGTGGCGTCTGAGGTGAGGTGCAATTTCAACAGGCGCACGAAAATGTGCACATGCCGGGGCAGTGCACATCGTTAACCGTTTTGGTTCGGGTTATGAAGAGGGGAGGCAGGGTAGGTTGTACCGGACCCTTACAATTCAGTCGAGTAGCGACGCTCGATATCTTCGAAACCTAGAAAACTCAATGCCAGCAGGGCTTGGCCTACGTGCATCGGCTGGCCATCAAGGGTTTGGCAGCCGCGCGATTGCGCCTCAAGCAGCAAGGCAGTCGGCTCGGACCTGGTGATGATATCGACCACCACCGTCGCTGGGTCCAGCCGCGTTGCGTCTATAGGCATTGGATCATCAGGGTTCATGCCGAGTGGGGTGGCATTGATAACGATGTCATGACCTGCTGGGTCAGCTGGGCCTGTATACACAGCGCACGGACCCTCTTTGGCAACTCGGTGTACAAGGTCCGAGGCGCGGTGCGGATCCAGGTCTGAAATGACCAATGATCGTGCGCCAGCAGCGGCAACGGCAAACGCGATTGCCCGTCCCGAGCCGCCAGCGCCTATAAGCAGAACAGATTTCCCCACCAGGGAAACTCCGTGGCGCTGCATGCCCGCTACGCAGCCCAGTCCGTCGAACACGGCGCCCACCCAGCGCCCGTCATTGTCACAACGAACGACGTTGATTGCGCCGATCTGGCGCGCAGTAGGGTGGAGCTCATCCACGATGTCCAGCATGCTCTGCTTGTGCGGCATGGTGACCAGAAGTCCAGCGAGGTTGCGCACGGCTCGCACGCCTTTGACAAACTCAACCAGGTCCCCCGTACCTATCTCCAATGGAATGCAGACGGCGTCAGCCTGTGCTTCGGCAAACAACTTATTCAACAGCATTGGAGACTTGGCGCTCCTGAGTGGATCACCGATCAATCCATATATACGCGTGGTGCCTGTGATGCGTGGATGCATGTCAACCTACTTGTCATTGGCTATTGCACGCCAGTTGCCGGTATGCAGATATCAGAATCCCCCCTGACAGAGCGTGCATATCCACTGCCGTGCTGCTCGAAGCGCTGTGCAGAAAAACTGAGCAGCGCGGCGGTGGTGAAGGGGGCGGTCGTCAGGAGCGCATCACCGGCGCTGATTTTTTGAATGCTTGATCGGAGGCATTGGCGTTTGACTTGGGATTGGATTTTTCCCGCACCTGTTCGTACTCCTCCTCTGACATCGGGACAGCATTGGGGTCACCGAGGTCTTTCAGACGAATCCGGAAGGTTTCCCGGGTAGTAATAGCGGCGATAGCGGAGATTAAACAGATGCCAAAAGTCAGTGCCCCGATTTTTAGAGGGATATTATCGCTACCGGGAGGCGCAACAGATACGAAAAGGGCCGGCAGAAACGCTGTGCATGCCACGCCTATGTTCTGTCCAATGGCCATGCCGGTAACACGTACCCGTGTACGGAACAGTTCCGGGAACAAACTCGGGAACACACCATTGAAGCCTTGGTAAGCCACACCCCACATGAGCAGCGATAGAACCAGCGAAAGCCACATATTGTGAATGCTGATCGCATAGAGGTAGCCAAATGACAAGATGCCGCCGCACAGAACGCCAACAATCACCGGAGGCTTGCGGCCAATTCTATCGGAGAGCTTACCAACGAAGGGGATGAGGATAACTGCGCATATATTGCCTAGCACCGGTATCCACATGAATAAGCCAGAAGGAAATCCAATGCCGTAGGCGGGCTGCACTGCATAGGTCGCACCGAATACAGAGGCGACGATTGCAAGTACCGCAGAGAGCGCCATGCAGATGACGCGTAGCAGATCGCCCCAACTCTGCGTGAGCACTTCGATCACAGGTAGTTTACGGGGCTCGGTCTGTGTCTGCGCCTCAGTGAAGATCGGAGCCTCATGAACCTGACGCCGGATGATCCACCCCATGACGAGCACCACTGCGCTGAGCAGGAATGGAATCCGCCAGCCCCACGAAGCAAACTGATCGGCTGGCATGAACTGGGCAAGAGGCAGGAAAACCGCAGCGGCTAGCAGTTGCCCGGCTTGGACGCCTTGAAGGGTAAAACTTGCAAAGTAACCGCGACGCCCATCAGGCGCATGTTCCAGGGTCATGGAACTGGCGCAAGACACTTCACCCGCGACCGCAAAACCTTGAATCAGACGCAACAGTATCAATAGGGCAGGAGCCCAGATACCAATCTGTGCATAGGTAGGAAGCAGACCGATGCACATCGTCGACGCGCCCATCAGGAACATGCAGTAGACGAGCACCGTCTTGCGTCCGTGTCGGTCGCCCATGTGCCCTAAGACCACAGCGCCTATCGGTCGGGCAATATAACCAACGCCGAAGCTGGCCAGCGAAATGATGATCCCAACCGTTGGGTTGTCTGACGGAAAGAACAGCTGTGGGAAAAGTAGCGCTGCCGCGGTGGCATAGATAAAAAAGTCGTAGTACTCCAGCGCCGAGCCTATCCAGCCGCTCGCTGCGGCCTTTTTAGACTGACGCTTGGAGTGTGGATCGCCTTGAATGCTTTGGCTCATGACATGTCTCCGGATTCTCGATTGTTGTTATTGTAACGTCGTTCCATCAGTAATTCTGTTACCAGATTCGCCACCTTGTCAAGGGCGTTCCTTTGGCCGATCAAGGCATGGCGCTGGTTATCTGCGGGGAGCGTCGGCCCGCCGAGCGAGCACGCTGGAACCCGCTCATGCAATAGAGCGAATGGTTGTTAAGAGGATGAACAGGCTGCGAAGCGTCAAGCTCTCGGCACTATGGCTTCCTAGGGAGAGCGATGACGCCAACGACAGGTTTTACCGTCGTCGTACGCCGCCTTTCACATTTGCCAACTACAAGCGATCTCTCGAGAGACAGCCGTCGACGAGCCTCGAAATGTTCAACGGATTCGCATTCTTGAGCGCATCGGGAAGCAATGCGTCGGGGTAGTTCTGGAAGCAGACTGGCCTCAGGAAGCGGTCGATGGCCAAGGTGCCGACCGAGGTGCCACGGCTATCGGAGGTGGCAGGGTAAGGGCCGCCGTGGACCATTGAATCGCAGACCTCGACACCCGTTGGATAGCCATTGATGAGGATGCGACCAACCTTCGTCTCCAACAAAGCAGTCAGCTCTGCGAATTGCGTAAGGTCTTCTGGCTCGCCAATCAAGGTGGCGGTCAATTGTCCGTGAAGGGCATTGATGGCAGCATTGAGTTGGGCCTGGTCAGCGACCTCGATGAAGATGGACGTGGGGCCGAAGATTTCTTCTTGAAGAACCTTGTCGCCGTTAAACAGCAACGCAACGTCGGCCTTGAACAACTGTGGCTGGGCCTGGTGCCCTTGCTGGTCGCTGCCAGCCAGGTGCACGATGCCGGGGTGCGCATGCAGGTTCTGCAAGCCAGCCGCGTAGCTGCGCAGGGTGCCCGAATTGAGCATTGTCTGTGCCGGTTGGTCGTTCATCAACGCTGCCACTCGGTCCTGAAAAGCAGTGAAAGCATCCGAGCGAATACCCACTACCAGCCCGGGATTGGTGCAAAACTGCCCGCAACCTTGAACCACCGAGGCGGCAAGGTCGTGAGCGATACTGTCGGCTCGACGCGAGAGTGCCTCAGGCAGGATCACGACCGGGTTGATGCTCGACATCTCGGCGAAGACTGGAATGGGCTCGGGGCGAGCGGCGGCCATATCGCACAACGCTCGACCACCTTTGAGCGAGCCGGTAAAACCCACGCCCTTGATGAGCGGGTGTTTTACCAAGGCTTCGCCTACGCCACTGCCATAAATCATGTTGAAGACACCCGCGGGCATGCCGCTGCGCTCGGCCGCCCGGATAATCGCGTTGGCGACCTGTTCAGCAGTCGCCATGTGGCCGCTGTGGGCTTTGAATACCACTGGACAACCCGCCGCAAGCGCGGAGGCGGTGTCGCCGCCCGCAGTGGAGAAAGCCAACGGGAAATTACTGGCACCAAACACAGCGACCGGACCGATTGCGGTGCGGTACTGGCGCAGGTCAGGGCGTGGCAACGGTGTGCGAAGGGGCAACGCCTGGTCGATGCGAGCCCCATAGAAGTCACCACGCCGCAGCACGTTTGCAAACAGGCGCATTTGACCGCTGGTACGTGCGCGTTCGCCCTGGATGCGAGCGACAGGCAGTGCTGTTTCACGGCAAACCAGCGCAATGAACTCATCGTCCAAAGCGTCTAGCTCTTGCGCAATGGCATCGAGAAATTCAGCCCGTTTGTTCGCGCTCAGGGTGCGGTAGCTGGAAAAAGCATTGCAGGCTGCATGAGCCGCGTCCTCGACTTCTTGCGCAGTCGCCTGGTGGAACGCATAGGGTAAGGTTTCCCCCGTGCTGGCATCCACGCTCTTGACGATGATGCTGCCGACGGCGCTGCGCTGACCGCCGATAAAGTTCTGGCCGGTGATGAGGGACATGGTTGTCTCCAGGTTGAAAGTGCATGTGATCGAGGGGCAAGGCGTCCCGAGGACTGAAAGTCAGGTGACGGCGCCGATCTGCCAAGGCACGAACTCGTTTTGTCCGTATCCGTGTTGTTCGCTCATGCTGCGTTCGCCCGAAGCAATGCGCAGCATGGTTTCAAAGATCGCTGCACCGCACGCCTCGATGGTCAACGTGTCTTCGGCTATTTCGCCACAGTTGATGTCCATGTCTTCACGTTGACGCGCCCATAAGGCGCTATTGGTCGCCAGCTTGATTGACGGGGCAGGAGCACAGCCATAGGCCGATCCGCGCCCGGTGGTAAACGCAATCAGGTTCGCGCCACCGGCGACCTGACCGGTTGCCGAGACCGGGTCATAGCCAGGGGTGTCCATGAAAACCAGCCCGTTGGCCGTGACGGCCTGGGCGTATTCGTAGACATCCATCAGATTGCTCGAACCCGCCTTTGCCACCGCGCCCAGTGATTTTTCCAGGATGGTGGTCAAGCCACCGGCCTTGTTGCCGGCAGAGGGGTTATTGTTTAGTTCGGCCCCCATACGCTCGCAGTACTGTTCCCACCAATGAATGCGAGCGATGAGTTTTTCGCCGACTTCTCGGCTGACAGCCCGCCGCGTCAGCAAATGTTCGGCACCGTATATTTCCGGGGTTTCGGAGAGAATCGCGGTGCCGCCGCAGGCGACCAGACGATCCACCGCGTTGCCCAGCGCAGGGTTGGCAGTAATGCCGGAGTAGCCATCCGAGCCACCGCACTGAAGCCCGACGACCAGATGGCGAGCGCTGACCGGTTCACGCTGAATTTGGTTGGCCTCGCCAAGCAATTGCTTCACGTGGTCAATGCCACTGGCGATGGCCTTGGATGTACCGCCACTGTCCTGGATGTTGAACGTACGTAGGGTATTGCTGCGGGTGAGTCCTTGGGTTGTGAGTAATGAGTCGATTTGGTTCGTCTCGCAGCCCAACCCGATCACCAGCACGGCCGCAAAGTTGGCATGGGTCGCATAGCCGGCCAATGTCCGGCGCAACATGCTCAAACCGTCGCCCGCTGGATCAACGGCGCAGCCGGCGGAATGTGTCAGGGCGACAACACCGTCGACGTTTGGATACGCTTGCAGTGCAGCGGGATTGATGTCCCGACGAAAATGATCGGCGATGGCCCGGGCGACTGTGGCAGAGCAATTCACGGACGTAAGAATGCCGATGTAGTTGCGCGTCGCGACGCGTCCATCCGGGCGTACGATACCCATGAACGACGGGGCTTCACTGGGCGTGACGTTGGGCTTCGCATCGACGCTGAAAGCATAATCTCGAGCGAATTCCCCCATGGCCAGATTGTGCACATGGACATGCTCGCCTGCTTCTATGTCGACAACAGCAAAACCAATGATTTGCCCATAGCGTCTTACTGGTTGACCGGCTTCGATACGTCGGGAAGCCACTTTATGGCCCGGCACGATCGCTTGCCGGATGGTCACGCCTTCCTGTTCAAGGACTTCGCCAGCGAGTAGCGGCCGGCGTGCGATCAGCACATCGTCCAGCGGATTCAAACGCAGCACAGCTGCTGCGCCGGTTTTCATGATCAGTTCCATCGCATCCTCACGGGCTGCTGGGTGGTGGGCGGTCGCTAATAGCGCCGCACTTTTGTGCCGGCACTATAGGATTCATGGAAATGGCTGCCTAATGAGAGCTTTCGATTGCTCGATAACTTTGCCTCATCGACTTTTTCTGAACTGGCTGCGGCCTCTCTTCTCTGTAGCCGTTTGCCGCTGTTTGGCGAACGCCAGCAAGGTCGCAATAAACGTCCGTGTCGGCTCTGACAGGGGCTCATCCTTGCGAGTGATAACCCCGTAATCCTGGGATTCAACTTTGAAGGGCGTGTTGAGGATTTGAAGCTGGCCGTTTTGCAGCTGTGACTGGACCATGGACTCGGGGAGCATGGCGAGCATTGGCCCGGACTGAAGCAACTGCAGGAAGGTTTGCATCGAAATGGTCTCCACCGTGTTGGCCGGCGGGGCGATCTTGAACGTCCTGAAAGCGCGCTCCATGCGTTGTCGGATCGGCGTATTGAAGGGATACATGACCCATGGCCATTCACTGAGTGCTTCAGTGGGGACCTCCTCAAGATCGCACAGAGGGTGTGTGCTGTTCACGACAAGACAAAAGGGTTCGGGTCCCAGCGACGTAAATTCGAACGGCTGACAATCTTCATCCGTGAAGCGCGCGATGATCAGATCGAGTTTCTTTTGTTCGAGCATTTCCAGCAGATGGTTGCTGGTTTGTTCGATCACCTCGATAGAGAGGAGGGGGCGCTCGCGTTTGATGCTGGCAATGGCTTCAGGCAGCACCACTGATGTTGCGGCGAAAATGGTGCCGACTTTTAAATGACCATGCCCGCCTTTTCGCAGTTTGTTGACTTGGTCGACGAACGACTCCGTGTCTTCCAAGGTGATACGCGCAAAACGGGCTACGAATTCCCCTAGTTCGGTAAGAACCAGACTACGCGTTTGACGCTCAAACAGCGGAAAACCGAGGAGAACTTCCAGATCGCGCAGCAATTTACTGATGGCCGGCTGCGTAACATTCATGTGTTCGGCGGTTGTGTGCATGTTGCGGGTCTTGGCCAAGCTATTGACCAGTACCAAATGTTTGATCTTCAGCCATCGGGAGACACTGGCAAAAGTAATCTGGTCATTTTCCATCGGTTAAGGCCTTGTCTGTCGATAACGAAACAGCATTGATGAGTGAGATTCTTTCATTGGGATTTACGGGGGCAGTCCATTAGTTTTACGGCTCTGATGACCAACTGATCTGGAAGCTCCATGGCGAATTTGAAACTGACGCGCGAAAACACCCTGCCAGTGGATGGCCTGGTCGGCACGCTGATCGGCCGTGCCTGGATCCCGGGGGCGATTGCCGGCCCCTCGCCGGTGGTGCTGCGCGATGAAGGTGTGTTCGATCTTTCTGAAACCTTTTCGACAATCAGCGAACTGCTGGAACACACCTCGCCGTTGTTGGTTGTTCGTCAGGCGCCAGGCAGGTACATCGGGACCGTCGAACAATTGCTTGGGAACACCGGCAGCCATGCCGATCCCGGCAAGGCATCGCTGCTGCCTCCAGCAGATCTGCAAGTCATCAAGGCGGCCGGGGTGACGTTCGCGTCCAGCATGATCGAGCGGGTCATCGAGGAGCAGGCCCGAGGCGATGCTGCCAAAGCCGAAAGTGTTCGCCGTCTGGTGCAAGAAGCCATCGGCGATAATTTGCGGGCAATCAAACCGGGTTCGCCAGAAGCGATGCGTCTTAAAGCTGTGCTGATCAAGCAGGGTATGTGGTCGCAATACCTGGAGGTCGGTATCGGTCCGGATGCGGAGATTTTCACAAAGGCACCGGTTCTGGCCGCAGTGGGCAGTGGCAGCGAAATCGGCATTCATCGCAAGTCTGAATGGAACAATCCGGAACCGGAAATTGTGCTGGCGGTGAACAGTCGAGGCCAAGTGCATGGCGTCACCTTGGGCAATGACGTCAATTTGCGTGATTTCGAAGGCCGCAGCGCCCTGCTGTTGAGCAAGGCCAAGGACAACAATGCGTCCTGTGCGATCGGCCCGTTCATTCGTCTGTTCGATGAAACGTTTACGCTCGATGACGTGCGCAACTGCGTCGTGGATCTGCAAGTCCGGGGCGATGATGGCTTTACGCTGGAAGGCAGCAGTTCCATGGCCCTGATCAGCCGTGACCCGCTGGATCTCGTGGCCCAGACGGTTGGCGGTGATCACCAGTACCCGGATGGCTTCATGCTTTTTCTCGGGACATTGTTTGCGCCTACCCAGGATCGCGAGGAGCCGGGAAGCGGCTTTACTCATAAGCAGGGTGACGAGGTCAGCATCGGGAGTCCGTTGCTGGGCACGCTGCGCAACACCGTCACCTACAGCCATGAGGCTGCGCCCTGGACTTTCGGCTTGCGGGCAATGATGCACAATCTTGCTGCCCGCGGACTTCTGTAGGTAAGGCAGGGTGGTGAGAGGCATTGGGCGTTCTTCCGCAAAGATTGAACATGCACAGGCGCTTGTCTATGGATAAAGAGCCGGACGCCGAAGCGTTCGGTTTTTATCTCTGTCAGGCGTCCCACGTCCCGGAGACCCGGCTGCGTGGCCCGCTCTGTCTCGATCAGGCCAACCCGGTGCAAGCGGGTTTGACTTATCCGGGGACGCCTGCATATTATTGGAACACGGTTCCAGTACGAACAATGTTGCTCGAATCCACCTCATTGTCAAAGATAAGTCGAGAAAAATATGAGAGTCGTTAAAGGTGCTGTTGACCGTTGCCTGGAGGCGATTGAACTGCTGGCCCGCGAGGCTCGCTGGATGCGGATGTCCGATATCGCAGCCGAGCTGGGCTTGGAGAAGGGCCCCGCCCATCGAGTGCTTGCTCAGTTAGTCGAGCAAGGGTGGGCGGAGCAGGATGAAGCCACGTCGCAGTACCGCTTGACACTGAAGCTGGCACTGTTGGGGCAGCGTTATTTACATGGCATCGGCTTGCCTGAATTGGTCCAGCCGATCATCGAGCAAGTGGCTGTTCAATGTCATGAGTTGGTGCGGCTGACGGTGGTCAACGAGGGCACCTTGTCCTGGTTGTCTTCGGCCCAAGGCGCCGCGCCAGGGCTTATGTATTCGCCGGCCATGGATAAACCGATCAATCTCTATGCAACCGCCAATGGCAAAGCCTGGCTGGCAACAATGTCCGATGAGCAGGCCATTGAGCATGCGTTGCGTAGCGGGCTGGGGAAAGCTGACACAGGGATGGGACACGGGCCGAAGGCGATCAACAGCATCGAAGGCTTGTTGGCCGAGTTGGCACTGACCCGGAAGCGCGGGTATGGCTTGGTCATTGAAGAGGCCGAGGCGGGTGTCTGGGCGATTGCCGTACCGGTCAAGCTGGTTCCATCCGGCACTGTGGTCGGCACGATGAGTATCGCCGGTCCGGTGTTGCGCATGCAGCCCGAGCGTTATGACGAATTGCATGCCCTGCTGGAAGAGGCCGCCAACAAGCTGGGTACGGTTTGGCCGCGCCAGAACAACGTGCATTCGGAGAGCGTATGAGCCAACTCGCACCTGCAGGGGCCAAGGCAGGATCGGAGCTGGAAGTCGCCGCTGCCGCTCTGGTCCGTGCACGGCTGGAGGGGGGGCGGCTGGCATCCTTGCCTGACCAGAACCTGCCAGGCAGCCTCGCAGAAGGTTTTGCCATTCAGCAACGCGTGGGCCCATTGGCTGGAAAGACCGTGGGAGGCTGGAAGTGTGCGTTACCGCCGGCTGGCAAGTGGATCGTAGCCCCGATCTACAGCGACAGCATTGTAGAAGGCGAACGTTACCGACTGGCCGCTGACGCCGATAAGGCGCGCATCGAGCCCGAACTGGCGTGCGTCCTGGCCCATGATTTGCCGGTACGTGTCGAGCCTTACACCGCTGAACAGATCGCTGCTGCGATCAGCGACGTGCGTTTGGCATTGGAAGTGATCGACTGCCGTTATACCCATCCACAGACACTGCCGTTCGAGCAATTGCTCGCGGATGGTCTATTCAATCACGGCCTGGTACTTGGGGCGCCAATCACGCTGTCGAACCCTGCCAGCATGCCCTCTGAACTGGCTATCACCTTGAGCGATGCAACGTCGGAGCCCCTGAAAATCAAGGGTCGACATCCGGACGGGGATCCGTTGTTGCCGATCGTCTGGCTGGCCAATTTTCTGTCTACACAAGGGATAGGGCTGCAAGCAGGGCAGGTGATTATCACCGGGTCCTATGCAGGTGTTCTCGATGTGCCCGTTAACCAGCCACTGCATGTGCAGTTCGGCGAAGCAGGCTCATTGTCTGTCCATTTCTCAACGCTGGAGGAGTAACAAATGCGCTTAGTTCGTTTTGGTTTACCGGGGCAGGAACAACCGGGAATCCTGGATTCGCAAGGGATCGTTCGAGACCTCTCGGGCATTGTCGATGACATCGATGCATCGGCCCTGAGCCCGTCAGTGCTTGAAAAGTTGCGCGCGGTTGACGTTGAAAAGCTGCCCGTGGTGGCGCCAGGCACACGTCTTGGTCCGTGTGTAGGCAGCGTACCGAACCTGATTTGCATCGGTCTGAACTACTCCGACCACGCGGCTGAAACGAATACACCAATCCCGAGCCAGCCGGTGGTCTTCAACAAACACACCGCGTCCATCAGCGGCCCCAATGACCCGGTCATCCTGCCAACGGGCGCTCAGAAGCTGGATTGGGAAGTCGAACTGGCCATTGTCATCGGTACGCCTGCCTGGCAGATCGATGAGGCGCGGGCATTGGACCACGTTGCCGGTTATTGCCTGGCCAATGATGTGTCCGAGCGGGCTTATCAGCTTGAGTACGAAGGCCAGTGGACCAAGGGCAAAAGCGGTTTTTCTTTCGCACCTCTGGGACCTTGGCTGGTCACCCGTGACGAAATTGCCGATCCGCAGGCACTTGACCTCTGGCTCGACGTGAATGGCAAACGTTTCCAGACCGGCAATACCCGTACGATGATCTTCAGCGTTGCCCATATTGTCGCGTACCTCAGTCGCTTCATGCCGCTACTGCCGGGTGACGTCATCATTACCGGTACGCCACCAGGTGTGGGGCTCGGGCAGAAACCACCGGTATTCCTCAAGGCGGGTGACACCATGCGTGTCGGTGGCCAAGGGCTGGGTGAACAATTCCAGACCGTGGTTCCTTACGTTGCTGAAATGGGGGCTGCATGGGTCGCCGGGCGCCATCCCAATGTTGACTGACTATCGCTAAAGGAAAAACACTATGAGCTTTGCAGGAACAGGTGTAGTCGCGATCTGGCATGATCTTTTGCCCGAAGCGCGGGACGAGTTCTATGAGTGGCATAACCGTGAACACATGCCCGAGCGGGCTGGAATTCCGGGCTTTTTGCGGGGACGCCGGTACGTCGCTTTGGATGCCGGGCCGACTTATTTCAACCTTTATGAGGCTGATTCTGTGCAGGTGTTGGGAGGGCAGGATTATTTATCGCGCCTCAACAGTCCGACGGCATGGACCCAGCAGTCGGTGAAGTCCTATCGCAATGTCGCGCGATCCATTTGCGCAGTCACTTACTCCAGCGGTGTGGGGCAGGGCGCGTATCTGTTAACGGTCCGTTTCGATGTTGTCGAAGGGCTGCATAAATCGGTGTCAGACGCATTGCGTCAACGCGTGCTGCCTCCCCTGGCGGATAAACAGGGTATTACGGGCGTGCATTTGTGTGTGGCGGATGAGGCCGTGAGCAAGGTTGAAACCGCAGAGAAAAAGGCCCGCGCCGAAGGCACCCAGATACCGGCCTGGATCGTCATGATCGAAGGTTGTGCACCTGATTACGTTCGCGTCGCCGGCGAGTCTTTTGTGGCCGAGCTGCAACGGCTGCTGGAGGGGCAATCGATAGGACCGGAAACCACGCTCTATCAATTGGAATACACACGGTGCAAAACGCCGGGGAGTGCGGGTTGATCGCCGAGCGTTCGAGTACGTTTTAACTTTCCAGTCGTTGTTCTCACGCAATTTCTCACGAGCGTGCCCACACAGGCATTGAGTTTAGCTCGCGTCTGCGCACGCTCGGATTTTGCTTAAGGCGATATTAAACAATTATCAAGTTGCTCAATAACGGGCTGGATAAGGAGTTCCTTCGGTCGCTCGGAAGTTAGCTCTTCGGGCTGTCTGTGCATGCGTTGTCACGAGCTAAAAATCGCAACAAAAAACAATAATAATTCATTGTGAGGAAACATCATGCGCTACCCGGTTACTGTCCGCAGCGTGCCCGCACATCAATCGCTTATCAGCCTGACTCTTGCGTTTTGCGCGGGTTCGTCAGCTGTTGTTCAAGCCGATCAAAATAGCGGTTTTGTCGATGGCACTAAGGCCACCCTCAATTTGCGCAACGCTTACATCAATCGCAACTTCACCAACCCGAACAATGCCCAGGGCAAGGCCGAGGAATGGACCCAGAACTTCATCCTCGACGCCAAGTCCGGCTTCACCCAGGGCGTGGTCGGTTTCGGCGTGGACGTGCTGGGCCTGTACTCGGTGAAACTCGACGGCGGTCGCGGCACAGCGGGTACGCAATTGCTGCCCGTGCATGACGACGGTCGCCCGGCCGATGACTTTGGGCGCCTGGGCGTAGCCCTGAAGGCCAAGGTGTCGAAGACCGAATTGAAGGTCGGCGAGTGGATGCCGGTGCTGCCGATCCTGCGC
>NZ_JACNDD010000269.1:0-3522 GCF_017351395.1 Pseudomonas sp. FW305-28 | reverse complement strand
TGACACACCGCTATCGCGAGCAAGCTCGCTCCCACAAAAAGCACTGCGCAAGGCCTAGCATATGCCCACCGCCCTTTACCGCCTTATCCTCGCCCTGGTGCTGCTGTTGCCACTGGAGGCCCACGCCGGTGACGCCGAAGACTTCGTCGCCGCCAACCCGACCCAGCAGGCCAAACTCCTGGAAACCTGGGCCGCGCAGCCGGAGCCTGCCCGTGTCGAACTGATCAACGCCCTGCAACAAGGCCAATTGATCGTCGACGGCCAGCCAAAAATCCTGCGCCTGAACAACCGCTTGCGCGGGCTGATCGAAACCGCCCTCGCCAGCCATCAACTGCTCGCCGTCGATGCCCGCGTACGCCTGGCCGCCGCGCAGCAACTGCAAAAAACTGCCCGCCCGGCGCAACTGGCGTTTCTTGATCGGCAACTGGCCGGTGAGCAGGACGAAGACGTACACGCCGCCCTGAGCCTGGCCCTGGCGAACCTGCAACTGGTGGACACCAACCCGAATGTGCGCCTGGCCGCCGTCCGGCTGCTGGGGGAAACCGGCGATCCACTGGCCCGTACCCGCCTGGAAGGCCTGCTCGAACCCGGCATCGAAACCGATGCCGCCGTGCGCACCGCCGCTGAAACCAGCCTGGGCCAGGTCAAGCGCAAACTCCTGGTGGGCGAGTTGCTGGGCCAGGCCTTCAGCGGTATGTCCCTGGGCTCGATCCTGCTGCTCGCCGCCCTCGGCCTGGCGATTACCTTCGGCCTGCTGGGGGTGATCAACATGGCCCACGGCGAGATGCTCATGCTGGGCGCCTATTCCACTTATGTGGTGCAGTTGCTGTTCCAGCGCTTCGCCCCGAACGCCATCGAGTTCTATCCGCTGATCGCCCTGCCGGTGGCATTTTTCATCACCGCGGCCATCGGCATGGCCCTGGAGCGTACGGTGATTCGCCACCTCTACGGGCGGCCGCTGGAAACCCTGCTCGCCACCTGGGGTATCAGCCTGATGCTGATCCAACTGGTGCGCCTGGTGTTCGGTGCGCAGAACGTCGAAGTCGCCAACCCGGCCTGGCTCTCGGGCGGGATCCAGGTGTTGCCGAACCTGGTGCTGCCGTACAACCGCATCGTGATCATCGCCTTCGCCTTGTTCGTGGTGGTGCTGACCTGGCTGCTGCTGAACAAGACGCGCCTGGGCCTGAACGTGCGCGCGGTGACCCAGAACCGCAACATGGCCGCCTGCTGCGGCGTGCCCACCGGCCGCGTCGACATGCTCGCCTTCGGCCTCGGCTCGGGCATCGCCGGGCTCGGAGGCGTGGCCCTGAGCCAGATCGGCAACGTCGGCCCGGACCTGGGCCAGAGCTACATCATCGACTCGTTCCTGGTGGTGGTGCTCGGTGGTGTCGGCCAGTTGGCCGGCAGTGTGTTCGCCGCCTTCGGCCTGGGTATCGCCAACAAGATCCTCGAACCGCAGATCGGCGCCGTGCTGGGCAAGATCCTGATCCTCGCGCTGATCATTCTGTTCATCCAGAAGCGTCCGCAAGGCCTCTTCGCGCTCAAAGGACGGGTAATCGACTGATGAACCAGCCCCTGATGCTCACGGCCACGCAAAAGGCCGGTCCCAAAGTCACCCTCGCCGTCGGCACGCTGATCCTCGCCGTGTTGCTGAGCCTGCCGTTGCTGTCGCTGCTGGCGGCGGACAATCCGCTGCACGTGTCGGCCTACACCCTGACCCTGGTGGGCAAGATTCTCTGCTACGCCATCGTCGCCCTGGCACTGGACCTGGTCTGGGGCTACGCCGGCTTGCTCTCCCTGGGCCACGGCCTGTTCTTCGCCCTGGGCGGCTACGCCATGGGCATGTACTTGATGCGCCAGGCCGCCGGGGATGGCTTGCCGGCGTTCATGACCTTCCTGTCGTGGACCGAGTTGCCTTGGTACTGGGCCGGCACCGACAGTTTCCTCTGGGCGATGTGCCTGGTGGTGCTGGCGCCGGGGTTGCTGGCCCTGGTGTTCGGCTTCTTCGCCTTCCGCTCGCGGATCAAGGGCGTGTATTTCTCGATCATGACCCAGGCCCTGACCTTCGCCGGAATGCTCCTGTTTTTCCGCAACGAAACCGGATTTGGCGGCAACAACGGCTTCACCAATTTCCGCTCGATCCTGGGCTTCGGCATCACCGAGCCAGGCACCCGGGCGGTGCTGTTTTTCGCCACGGTGTTGCTGCTGGTGGCGAGCCTGTTCATCGGCTGGCGCCTGGCCCGCAGCAAGTTCGGCCGGGTACTGACCGCCCTGCGGGACGCAGAAAACCGCCTGATGTTCTGCGGCTACGATCCCCGTGGTTTCAAGCTGTTCGTCTGGGTGTTGAGCGCGGTGTTGTGCGGCCTGGCCGGGGCGTTGTACGTGCCGCAGGTGGGCATCATCAACCCCAGCGAAATGTCGCCGACCAACTCCATCGAGGCCGCCGTGTGGGTCGCCCTTGGCGGGCGCGGCACGTTGATCGGGCCGTTGCTGGGCGCCGGGGTCGTGAACGGCATGAAGAGCTGGTTCACCGTGGCGTTTCCTGAATATTGGCTGTTCTTCCTCGGCGCCCTGTTCATCGTCGTGACCCTGTATCTGCCCAAGGGTGTGATCGGGTTGCTGAAGAAAAGGAGCGAATGATGCGAATCACACCTACGGCGGACTTCATGCTCGAACCCATCCTGGAGCCCAACAAGGACCAAGGCAGCAGCCGCGACGCCATCGGCCTCGGCCAGGCAGCCGGCGTGGGCCTGAACACCCGCCACGGCACCATCCTGACCCTGGAAGACATCAGCGTCAGCTTCGATGGCTTCAAGGCCTTGAACGATTTGAACCTGTACATCGGCGTCGGCGAGTTGCGCTGCATCATCGGCCCCAACGGCGCCGGCAAGACCACGCTGATGGACGTGATCACCGGCAAGACCCGCCCCAGCCACGGCAAGGCCTGGTTCGGCGAGACCCTGGACCTGACGAGCATGAGCGAGGTGCAGATCGCCCAGGCCGGCATCGGGCGCAAGTTCCAGAAGCCCACGGTGTTCGAAGCCCTGAGCGTGTTCGAGAACCTGGAGCTGGCGCTCAAGACCGACAAATCGGTGTGGGCCAGCCTGCGGGCAAGACTCACTGGCGAGCAGCACGACCGTATCGACGAAGTGCTCGAGACCATCCGCCTTGCCACGTCGGTCAACCGCGCTGCCGGGTTGCTGTCCCACGGGCAGAAGCAGTTCCTGGAGATCGGCATGCTGCTGGTGCAAGACCCGCAGTTGCTGTTGCTCGACGAACCGGTGGCGGGCATGACCGACGCCGAGACCGAGTTCACCGCCGAGCTGTTCAAGTCCCTGGCGGGCAAGCATTCGCTGATGGTGGTGGAACACGACATGGGCTTCGTCGGCGCGATCGCCGACCACGTCACCGTCCTGCACCAGGGCAGCGTGTTGGCCGAAGGGTCGCTGGAACAGGTGCAGGACAATGAGCGGGTGATCGAGGTGTATCTCGGTCGCTGATCGCTTTTATGTGGGAGCGAGC
>NZ_JACNDD010000268.1:0-3662 GCF_017351395.1 Pseudomonas sp. FW305-28 | reverse complement strand
CGCGAGCAAGCTCGCTCCCACAGGGGGCTTGGGTAGGCACAAGACCCGGTGGATCAATCAGGGTCGTTGAGAATCAGGCTGCGATAATGCCCCGGGTTGGACCCGGACCATTTGCGAAACGCCTTGTAGAAGGAACTGGCATCGGCAAACCCCAGGCGCGAGGCGATTTCGACGAAACTGATGGACGGCTCGGCCAGCCAGGTGATCGCCAGATCCTTGCGCACGCTGTCCTTGAGGCCCTGGTAAGTCTGGCCCTCCTCCGCCAGGCGTCGGCGCAGTGTCGAGGCGGACACGCACAGCTGCTGGGCCAGGGCCTCGGTTTCCGGCCACCGTTCGGCGGGCAGTTGCCGCAGGTCGTGCCGGATACGGCTGGCCAGGCTTTGCGGGTCGCGGTATTTGACCAGGATGTTGGCCGGGGCCCGGGCCAGGAAGCGCTTGAGCTCGTCAGCGTTGCGCCGGATGGGCAGGTCGAGGCATTCGGCGGCGAAAATCATCCGGGTGCGCGGCCGGCCAAAGCGCAGGTTCTGGGAGAACATCACCCGGTAGTCGTCGCAGAAATCCGGCGCCGGGCAGCGCAGTTCGACAGACAGGATGGGAATGCGCCGCCCGGCCAACCAGCAGGCGACGCCATGGACGATCATCCAGTAAGTGAAGTAGGTAAAGGCTCGGCGCGGCGCCTGGTCGTCTTCCAGCAGCACGATCTCCGCCAGGCTTTGCTGGCGCGCCCACTGGGCCGGCAGGTGTTCGAGCATCAGCGACAGAAACCCCAGCCCCGCCGTCAAGCCGCTCGCCAGCGTGGGCTGGGCCATGGCGCACTGACAGAGAAACGCCAGGCTGCCGGACTTGAGCTTGCGCGGGTCCATGCCGAAAAACTCGTCATCCAGGCGCTGGGCCAGCAAGCGCCAGAGCCGCGCATAGGCATGGGCCGGGACCCGCGCCAGGGGGTCGTCGAGCAGCGCCGGGTCTATGCCGACCTGACTCAGGACCTCCTCGGTGGCCGCCCCGGGTGCGCAGCTTTGCAGCAACGCCTCACGCACCAGCTGGATGGAGATGGTGTCTTTTTCCGACATGGCGCGGGTGTTCACAGGATCCGGTAAAGCAGCCGTTCTATCCGCACCCGGCTGACCCGTTTCAGGAACCTGGCCACGGCCTCGGGGTAATCCGGCAGGGTTTCCAGGTCCAGGTAGCGTTCGATCCGGCGGGTGTGGCGGTAGATCCGCTCAAGCTCGGCCTGGCGCGGCGCCAGCAGCTCGCCCTTGGGGTCGTCCAGCAACAGCGCGTTTTCCAGGTCCAGGCGAAAGGCCCGCGGGTTGAGGTTGTTGCCGGTCAACAAGGTGTAGCGCTCGTCGACCCACATGCCCTTGAGGTGATAGGTGTTGTCCCCGTCACGCCACAGGTGCAGGTTCAATTGACCGCTGTCGATCGCGTGCTGATGCCGTTTGGCGAAGCGTCGCAGGCTGATTTCGTAGAGGTATGGCAGTGCCGCGATGATCTTGAACGGTTCGCTTGGCGGAATGTAGAAGTCGTTGGCGGTCTTGTCGCCGACGATGATGTCGATCTTGACCCCGCGGGCCAGGGCGCGGTTGAGCTCCCGGGTCACGGCCAGGGGCAGGTTGAAATACGGGGTACAGATGGTCAGTTGCTGGCGGCTGCTGGCGATCAGTTCACCGATCACCCGGCTCAGGGGATTGTTCTTGCCCACGCCCAGCAACGGGCTCACCGACAGGCCACTCTTGTCGAGGCTGCCGACGCTGGTGTCATAGGTCGCGTATTTGAGACGGCTGCGCAAGTCACCGATGTCCTTGCGCAAACTGCGGGTGCTGGGCAGGTTCGGCAGGTCCAGGCGATGCACGGCCCTTGAGGTGATCAGGCCATGTTGCACCAGGTGATGCATCGAGTCGGCCAGTGCCGTGTTCTGCAGCAAGTGATAGCGGTCGTAGCGGTATTTGTCGAACTTGTGCAGGTAGACGTTATTCAGGCTCGCGCCGCTGTAGAGCACACAGTCATCAATGACGAAACCTTTCAAATGCAACACACCGAACAGTTCGCGGGTCTGCACCGGCACGCCGTAGATCGGCACTTCGCTGGCATGGGTGCGGGTCTGTTCCTGGTACCACGCCGAGTTGCCCGGCTGCTTCTTGGCGCCAATCAGCCCGCGCTGGGCCCGCAACCAGTCCACGACCACGACCACGTCCAGTTCCGGACGCGCCGCTTTGGCGGCATGCAGGGCATCGAGAATTTCCTGGCCGGCCTCGTCCTGTTGCAGGTACAGGGCGACGATGTAGATGCGCTGGGTGGCCTGGGCGATTTTCTCCAGCAGGCAACGGCGGAATTGGGCAGCGCCATCGAGGATGGTCACCGCATCGGCGGTCAGTGCAAAGCTGCGCAACTTGGGCAGCAGGGAGCGTTTGAAGAGCGACGGCATAGGGCTCGCAAAAAGGTCGATTCCGAAGAACGGATGAGCTTACACCATGGATGGGTTCGGGTCTTCCTGTCGTCAAGAAAAAAACAACTTGACCAAGGAGAACGATCATTCTACTTTTACCCCATGAACGAAATCACTGGTAATGAAACACGAGACATCATCCTCGATGTCGCCGAAAAGTTGATCTATAGAAGTGGCATCGCCGCCACCGGCATGGACCTTCTGGTGAAAACCGCCGGCGTCTCCAGGAAGAGTGTCTATCGCTACTTCGCCAACAAGGACGACCTGATCGTGGCCGCCCTCAAGCGGCGGGACGAGCGCTGGATGCACTGGTTCAGCAGCGAAGTGGACAAGGCGCCCACACCGACGGCGCGGCTGCTCAACCTGTTCACCGTGCTCAAGGGCTGGTTCGACAGCGAAGGTTTTCGCGGTTGTGCCTTCATCAACACCAGCGGCGAAACCGGCGATCCACAGGATCCGGTCCGCCAGGTGGCGAAGATGCACAAACAGAAGCTGCTCGATTACGTGACCCGGTTGTGCGTCGAACAAGGTGTCGAAAATCCGGACGCCCTGGCCCGCCAGCTACTGATTCTGATCGACGGCGCCATTACCGTGGCGCTGGTCATGGGCGACCACAGCGCGGCTGACCACGCCCAGGACATGCTGAAGATGTTGCTACACACCTGACCGTTGAACCCTGCTTCATCCATCAACTTATTGGAGACTCGCCATGTCTGCCTCTTCTGAAGTTCGTCCGCCGTTGCCGCCGTTCACCCGTGAATCGGCGATCGAGAAAGTTCGCCTGGCCGAAGACGGCTGGAACTCTCGCGACCCGCAAAAAGTATCCCTGGCCTACACGCTGGACACCCAATGGCGTAACCGCGCCGAATTCGCGCACAACCGCGAAGAAGCCAAGGCGTTCCTGACCCGCAAGTGGGCCAAGGAGTTGGATTACCGGCTGATCAAGGAACTCTGGGCCTTCACCGATAACCGCATCGCGGTGCGCTACGCCTACGAATGGCACGACGACTCGGGCAACTGGTTCCGCTCCTACGGCAACGAAAACTGGGAGTTCGACGAGCAAGGCCTGATGTACAACCGCTACGCTTGCATCAACGACATGCCGATCAAGGAAAGCGAGCGCAAGTTCCACTGGCCACTGGGCCGCCGGCCGGATGATCATCCGGGGTTGTCCGAGTTGGGGTTGTAAGGCTCTCGACTGAACCACCGCTATCGC
>NZ_JACNDD010000267.1:0-3847 GCF_017351395.1 Pseudomonas sp. FW305-28 | reverse complement strand
ACCAGGGTGTTCAAGATCATCCAACAACCCCGGGCCGCTTGGCGTCCAGCCCAGCAAGGCACGGGTGTATTCGCTGGACACCGCCATGTTCGCCCCCGCCATGTGGGCGAACCAGCCGAAATGCTCGCGCTCCCGGGATTCGACCGGCAACCCCAGGCCACGACCGATCGCCTGGGCAATGTCCTTGAACGGCACGGCCTCGTCGGCGACGGCGTGGTAGACGGATTGCGTCACCCCCTGCTCCAAGGCAAGCCGATAAACCCGCGCGGCATCCTGTCGATGCACACCCGACCAGCAATGGCTGCCGTCGCCTGGGTAAGCCGATACGCCGCTTTCCCGGGCAAGGCGAATCAGGATCGGCACGAAGCCATGGTCGCCGAGGCCATGGACCGAGGGCGCCAGCCGCACCGTCGCCACTCGCACCCCACGCTCGGCCAGGTCCCGGGCGGCGGCTTCGGACTTGCGGGGCGAGGCCGGGCTCACCACTTCCAGTTCACTCGCGCCCCGCGTCAATCCAAACAGGCCCGACGTCACCAGCAACGGCCGGTCGGAGCCGCGCAACGCATCGCCCAACGTTTCGATGGCGCGGCGGTCCTGCTGGGCATTTTCGGCAAATCGCGAGAAGTCATGATTGAACGCCGTGTGGATCACCGCGTCCGCCGCCGAGGCTGCGCTGTGCAAGATCTCGAGATCATCCAACGTGCCTGAAATCACCTTCGCGCCTGTCGCAGCCAGTGTCGCGCCTTTTTCTTCGCATCGAGCCAGGCCCGTGACCCGATGCCCGGCGGCGATCAGATCCTGTACCACGGACGCCCCAACCCAGCCCGTGGCACCGGTAACGAATACGTGCATATGCAACGCTCCTGTTCTAAAAAAACGAGACCGAAAATCTTCTATAACCCAGCGAAGACTCAGGATTTGTATTGAACTTGTGCTTGCCGTCCTCTGAGCAGCATCAAGGCCACCCCGAAAGACAGCCCAACGGCAATGGCGCCGCCCAGGTAAACCGCACCGATGCCCCAGCCACTGGCCAACAAACCGGCCAGCGGACTGGTGATGCCCAGGGAAATATCAAGAAACGCGACGTAGGCCCCCATGGCGAGACCGCGTGCCTGCGGTGGCGCACGCCGTACCGCTTCCACGCCGAAGCCGGGAAACGCCAGGGAGTAACCGAAGCCGGTGAAAGCCGCGCCCACATAAGCCATGGTCGCGGTGTCCGCGCTCCAGATCAGCAGCAACCCAACGGTTTCGATCAATACGCAGACCAGGGCGACGCGAGCGCCGCCAATCTTGTCCGGAAGGTGCCCGAAAAGCAGGCGCGCAGCGATGAAAGCCACACCGAACGCCGTGAACGCCAAGGAAGCGTTGCCCCAATCCCTGGCCGCGAACAACAGGGCAATGAACGCCGTGAGGACACCAAAGCCGACACTGCAAAACGCCAACCCCATGCCGGGAACCCATACAGCACCGAGCATCGTGTAGAACGGTGTACGCCGGGTCGCCGTAGGGGCGACAGCGCGCACGCCCGCGACAATCGGCAAGGCCAGCAGCGGAATGAACATCGAGGCCATGGCAATGCCGGTGAACCCCCAGGCGCCGTTGAGCACCACGCCGAGCGGAGCACCCAGTGCGTAGGCCCCGTACATGGCGATGCCGTTCCAGGCCATGACCTTGCCGGCATGCTGCGCACCCACCAGGCCGATGCCCCACCCCAGCGCACCGGTGACAATGAGGCTTTCGCCAATTGCCAGCAGCACCCGACCGCCGGACAAGAGCCAGACCGACATGACCGGCGCGGCAACGAACGCCAGAGAAAGCAGATAAACCAGCCCTGAAACCGCGGCTGTCACCAACCCGGTCATGACCGCGCGTTTGCCACCGCGCATATCGGCAAAATTGCCGGCCCAGGCCCGTGACAACAGCGCCGCGGCGAACTGTGCCCCGATCACCAGGCCAATCACCAGCGTGCCCATGCCCAGCGTGTCATGCAGATGGAGGGGCAAGACGGGCAGTTGCATGCCGATCGTGAGAAAACCGATGAATACGGTCAATGTGAGCGGCAACAGCTTGAGTGCCGGATGGGCCTCGACGGCTGCCTGAGGCGCCGAAGAAGCGCCGAGATGAATATTGTCTTGTGTCATAACCCTACCCACGGAAAGGATGCGATGTGACGTTGAACGCTGCCTGCGGAGGCGACTAGAATGCGATCAATTCGTCGCATTCAAGATACGAATAATCCGTCGCATTTCCTATTCGCATTCCCTGCCGAGGTTCAAGCCCACATGTCCGAACGCCCAAGCCCGCAGATTTCCTCGCGTAAACAGCCGAAACAGGCACGCTCCACCGAGCTCGTCGCCGCGGTTCTGGAAGCGGCTGTTCAGGTTCTGGCGACCCAGGGCGCGGCACGTTTCACGGTGGCCCGGGTTGCCGAGCGGGCGGGCGTCAGCGTCGGTTCGGTGTATCAATACTTTCCGAACAAAGCGGCGATCCTGTTCCGCCTGCAAAGTGATGAATGGCGGCAAACCAGCGACATGCTGCGCGAGATTCTTGAAGACACCCTCAAGCCGCCCTTCGAGCGCCTGCGTACCCTGGTGCAGGCGTTCATCCAGTCCGAATGTGACGAAGCCCAGATACGCGTCGCCCTCAACGACGCCGCCCCGCTCTACCGCGACGCTCCCGAGCACCAGGCCGCGCGGATGTCGGTGCAACAGTCGGTGGACGCTTTCATGCTGCAAGCATTGCCAGACGCCCCGGCCCAAACCCGCACCCTGGCAGGTGACCTGGTCATCAGCACGCTCAGTGCCGTGGGTAAGCGCTTTTCATCAGCGCCCCGCTCTCCCGTGGACGTTGCCATCTACAGCGACGCCATGGCCGATATGTTCTGCGCCTACCTGGGAAGTTTGCAGCGACGCCCCTTTGAGACCGCTGTCTGCTGACGGTTCGTCAGCCATGCTCCAGTGACAGCCTGCCAACACTTTTACTACACTCCCCGATCTTGTTTCCCTCCGCTACGAGACGTCCCCTCACAATGAAAACCATAACAAGCTCGATGACGTTCTGTGGCCTGTTGGCGCTCTCTTGCGGCGCCTTGGCCGAACCGGCACCTTCGCTGCTGGACCAGGTCCTGCAACGCGGCGAACTGAAGGTGTGCACCACCGGCGACTACAAGCCCTATACCTTTAAAACCGAAGCAGGCGAATACGAAGGCATCGACATCGACATGGCGCGCTCCCTGGCCGCCAGCCTCGGCGTCAAGGTGCAATGGGTGCAGACCACCTGGAAAACCCTGATCCCGGATATGGTTGCAGGCCAATGCGACATCGGCATGGGTGGGATTTCGGTGACGCTGGAGCGTCAGAAGAAAGCCTATTTCAGCACCACCCTGGACGTGGACGGCAAGATCCCCCTGGTGCGTTGCGAAGACAAGGAGCGTTACCAGACCCTCGAGCAGATGAACCAGCCTTCGGTACGCCTTGTCGAGCCGGCCGGCGGCACCAACGAAGCCTTCGTCCGGGCATTCCTCCCCAACGGCCAGCTCAGCTTCCATGACAACGTGACCATCTTCCAGCAACTGCTGGACAAGAAAGCCGACGTGATGATTACCGATGCCTCGGAAGCGCTCTACCAGCAAAAACTCAAGCCCGGCCTGTGCGCCGTCAACCCGACCCGCTACCTGCAATATGGCGAGAAGGCCTACCTGCTGCCACGGGATGACAACACCTGGAAGATGTACGTGGATCAGTGGCTGCACCTGAGCAAGGCCAATGGCAGCTACCAGAAGGTGATTGGCCAATGGCTGGCCGTTCCAGCCGCCCAGTAACCATTGGCTGCCCC
The DNA here is from genome assembly GCF_017351395.1 of Pseudomonas sp. FW305-28. Taxonomy (NCBI): domain Bacteria; kingdom Pseudomonadati; phylum Pseudomonadota; class Gammaproteobacteria; order Pseudomonadales; family Pseudomonadaceae; genus Pseudomonas; species Pseudomonas sp. FW305-28. The sequence goes on along the minus strand of NZ_JACNDD010000267.1, from coordinate 13 downwards.
CCCTGTGGGAGCG